>JACQCL010000059.1 GCA_016201645.1 Candidatus Rokuibacteriota bacterium | reverse complement strand
GATCCCCGCCCGGGCCGCGTAGGCGGCCGCCGAGGCCGAGGTGTTGCCGGTCGAAGCGCAGATAACGGAGCGCGATCCGGCCTCCAGAGCCTTCGAGATCGCCATCGTCATGCCGCGGTCCTTGAACGAGCCGGTGGGGTTGAAGCCCTCGCACTTGAGATAGATGGTCAGACGCGGGTCGGTCGCCTCCGCCAGGCGCGGAGCGGGAAGGAGGGGCGTGTTGCCCTCCAGGAGGGTCACCACCGGCGTCAGCTCGGACACCGGCAGGAACTCGCGGTACCGCTCGATCACTCCCGGCCAGCTCATACACGCTCGGAGGGGGGCTCCGCCCCCCTTCCGATTCCTCCCCCCGGGGATTGCGCGGGCCAAGCCCGCGCTCGAACAGTCGACCAAACGCCGCGTTCCATTAGAGGTCGCCGCCTTCGACGCGGATCGAAACGGTCTTGCCGGCGACCACGGACAGCTTGTCAATGGCCGCCAGGGCCTGACGCATGTCCCGCTCGCGGGCCGTGTGGATCATCATCACCACGGGAACCGCCTCGGCGGCGGCGCGCCCCTTCTGGATCAAAGAGGCGATGGAGATGTTGTGCTTCCCCAGGATTCCCGACACCTGTGCGAGGACGCCGGGACGATCGAGGGCCATCACGCGGAGGTAATGCGGACAGCGGATCTCCTCCATGGGTCGAAGAGGGAGCGGGCGGCCGGCCACGGAAGGCAGCTCCACCGAGTGCGCGGAGGCCCCGTGGGCCAGGCTCCGCGCGATCTCCAGCACGTCGCTCCACACCGCGGAGGCCGTCGGCATCTGCCCGGCGCCCCGGCCGTAGAACATCAGGTCACCGACCGCGTCGCCGGTGATGAAGACGGCGTTGAATACGCCCGACACCGCGGCGAGCGGCGACGTCGCGGGAATCATCGTCGGATGGACTCTGATCTCCAGCTCGCCATCCGAAGCCTTGGCGATGGCCAGGAGCTTGATCCGGTAGCCGAGTTCCGCCGCGTAGGCGATGTCCTGCCGGGTGACGGTCGTGATCCCCTCCGTGTGGATGTCTTTGAGGTCCACGGAGGTCCGAAACGCCAGGGTCGCGAGGATCTGGAGCTTGTGGGCGGAGTCCAGCCCCTCGACGTCGAGGGTCGGGTCCGCCTCGGCGTAGCCCTTGGCTTGGGCCTCCTTGAGGACCTCGGCGAATTCGCGCCCCTCGTCGGTCATCTTCGTGAGGATGTAGTTGGAGGTACCGTTCACGATGCCGTGGACGGCCAGGATGCGGTTGGCCGCGAGCCCTTCCTTGATGGATCGGATCAGCGGAATGCCGCCCGCCACGGCGGCCTCGAAGCCGAACATCACCCCGCGCCGGCGCGCCTCTTCGAACAGCTCGGCCCCGTAATGGGCCAGGAGCGCCTTGTTGGCGGTCACCACGTGTTTGCCGGACTGAAGCGCGCGCAGGATGAAGGTCCGGCCCGGCTCCAGGCCGCCGACGAGCTCGATCACGATCTGGATCGCGGGGTCGTCCAGGACTCGTCCGGCGTCCCCGACCAGCGGCAGGCTTCGGAGGTCGAGCCCCTCTCGCGGCCGGGTGAGGTCCTGGTCGGCCACCGAGTGCAGGACAAGGTGGCAGCCCGAGCGCTCTTCCAGCTCCGCGCGGTGGGTGTTCAGGATCTTGACGACGCCGCTACCGACCGTGCCCAGGCCCAAGAGGCCGATCTTCACGGCGCGATCAGGTTTGACACCCATGACGGGCCTGTGGGGCCTCAGGACTTGGTGAGGAGGGTCTTGAACCCCCGGAGGGCCTGGCGGATCCGCTGCTCGTTCTCGACCAAGGCGAAGCGCACGTAACCCTCGCCGTATTCGCCGAAGCCGATGCCGGGGGAGACGGCGACCTTGGCTTCCTGAATCAGAAGCTTGGCGAACTCCAGGGATCCCATGGCGCGGAACGCTTCCGGGATGGGGGCCCAGACGAACATGGTGCCCTTCGGCTTGGGGATGGCCCATCCCTGTTTGTTCAACCCGTCCACCAGGACGTCGCGGCGCTTCCGGTACACCTCGGTGATCTCCCTCACGCAGGTCTGGTCCCCTTCCAGCGCGATGATTCCCGCGATCTGGATGGGTTGGAACACGCCGTAGTCCAGGTACGACTTGATCCGCGCGAGGGCCCCGATCATCTGCCGGTTGCCGCAGGCGAAGGCCAGCCGCCAGCCGGCCATGTTGTAGGACTTCGTCAGTGAGAAGAGCTCCACTCCCACGTCCTTCGCGCCGGGCACCGCTAGGAAGGAAGGGGGGCGATACCCATCGAAGGTGAGATCGGCGTACGCGAAGTCGTGGATCACCATGAGCCGGTGCTCCTTGGCAAAGGCCACGACCTTCTCGAAGAAGGCAAGGTCCACCACCTGCGTCGTCGGGTTGTGGGGGAAGGAGAGGATCAAGAGCTTGGCCTTGGGCCAGGAGAGTCGGGCCGCCTCTTCAAGCCGCGCGATGAAATCCCCGCCGGGCACCAGCGGCACCGAGCGCAGGTCCCCGTCCGCGATGACCACCGAGTAGGCGTGGATCGGATAGGTCGGGTTCGGCACCAGGGCCCCGTCTCCGGGCTGGAGGACGGCCAGCGTCAGATGCGAGAGCCCCTCCTTCGCCCCGATGGTGGCGATCGCCTCGCTTTCCGGATCGAGCTCGACCCCGTAGCGGTCCCGATACCATTTGGTGATCGCCACTCGAAGCCGGGTGATCCCCCTCGACGCCGAATACCGGTGGTTTCGGGGATTCTGAGCCGCCTCCACGAGCTTCGCCACGATGTGCTTGGGAGTGCCCTGGTCGGGATTCCCCATTCCCAGGTCGATGATGTCCTCCCCCCGGGCCCGCGCCTTGGTCTTGAGGTCATTGACGATGGCGAAGACGTATGGGGGGAGGCGCTTAATCCGGTAGAACTCATCCATGGGAGCGCACCTGTGAACCTTGATCATACGCTTGACCTCGGAGAACTGTCAAGAAATGGCCATCTTAGCGCTCCTCCAGGGCGCTGAGTTCCCCTTTCCGTCAGCTTCGTGACAACTTTGTACAGGAGCCATCCCGGGATGGGACCCCCTCCCGTGAGCGCTAACTTCTCATTTGGCAGTGCATTCTCGGAGATTCGGCCCCTGAATCCCCTTGCTGGCATGTCCGTTGCTTTGAGAGGCCTCAGTGACTTTGGTTTCGGTCTGGAGGGAGCAGTAAGCCATGGGGACGCCGTGGAAGAAGAATCTTCTGAAAGCGCTGGCCCACGAGCATCGGTGTAAGCCGCCGAGCTCGGTCCAGCCCCCGTACGGCCACCAGTGTGCGGTGTGCGGGAGGACCGTGGACAAGACCCACCCGCTTCACCGGGCCGAGCGCCCGGATCGGAGCGAAGTCCAGTTGGTCTCGGCCCTGCCGAAAGAGGTCGGAGCATACGGGCCTT
>JACQCL010000034.1 GCA_016201645.1 Candidatus Rokuibacteriota bacterium | reverse complement strand
CCCTTGCGGGCTCGTGACCCCTCGAGTCCCGGGGTCACCAAGGGAGCAGCAGACGGGAGGCGTTTCGATATAGAATTGGCCAGGCGCCCAGGGGGAGGGCAAGACCATGAAGCGACTCCTGTTCGTGATGCTGGTACTGCTGACCAGCGGTCTCCTTCCCCCGGAACTAGCGGCCCAGGGGAAAGTCTGGCAGATTGGCCTCTTTCATGTCGGCCTCGACCACGTCCCTCCCTCCCTGGACCCCCTGCGCGAGGGTCTGAAGGCACTGGGGTACGAGGAGGGAAGGAACATCCGTCTCGACTGGCGGAACCTGCCCGATGAGGAGGCGGCGCGGGAGACGGCGAAGGAGTTCGTCCGGAATCGGGTGGACCTGATCGTAGCCTTCGAGAACCAGACGGTGCGGGCCGCCAAGGCCGCCACCTCGGAGATTCCCGTCGTCTTTCTCCATGTGACCGACCCCGTAGCCGCCGGGTTCGTGAAAAGCCTGCCGCGGCCCGGCGGGAACCTGACGGGTTTCGTGACTTATCCCGTCTCACTGAGCAAGCAGATCGAGTTGTTCAAAGAGCTGATGCCCGGGCTCCGCCGGATCCTCCTGTTGATGGATCCCCACGACCCCCTGACCCCAGGGCACCTAATGGACATCCAGAAGGCCGCGGCGATCCTGAGGCTCGACTTGATGGAGCGAGAGGCAACAAATGAGGTGGACATCCGAAGGATCTTCGCCTCGGTCAAACGCGGCGAGGTGGACGGAGTCTTCGTGGTTTCTTTTAACCTCCGGGCGAAATTCTCTTCCCTCCTGATCCGTCTGGCCTCCGAGAAGCGCCTGCCGCTGCCCAGCCACCGGAAGGAGTGGGTGGAGCAAGGCGCCCTCTTTTCATATTCCGCGGACCTGGCTGCCGTCGGCCGGGCCGCAGCCGGATACGTGGACAAGATCCTCAAGGGCGTCAAACCAGCGGAGCTTCCCGTCGAGCAGACCTCGCAGTTCGAGCTAGTCATCAATCTCAAAACCGCGAAGGTCCTGGGCCTCACGATCCCTCGAGAGATGCTGCTTCGAGCCGACAGGGTTATCCAGTAAGCTATGGCGTCCCTTAGGAAACCCCGGGGCCGACTCTTCCGAAAGTACGTCCTCCTCTTCGTGACCCTGGTCAGCGGAGCGCTGCTGACGAGCGGTCTCGTCGAGATCTACTTCTCTTATCAGGAAAACAAGACAGCCTTGGTCCGTGTTCAGCGAGAGAAGGCCCTGGCCGCCGCCTCAAGGATCGAGCAGTTCATCAAGGAGATCGAGCGCCAGATCAGCTGGACCATCCAGCCCCAGTGGGGCGCTCGATCCGCCGCCCTGGAGCAGCGGCGGTTCGACTATCTCAGGCTCCTACGGCAAAGCCCGGCCGTGACCGAGATCAGCCAGCTGGATTCGTCCGGGAAGGAGCAGCTCCGGGTCTCCCGGCTGGCCATGGACGTGGTGGGCAGCCAGGCAGACTTCTCGCAGGACCCGAAATTCCTCGAGGCCAAGTCCGGCAAACCCTACTTCAGCCCCGTCTATTTCCGAAAAGAGTCGGAGCCGTACATGACGATTGCCATGTCACGGAGCGGGGAGGACCCCGGGGTGACGGTGGCCGAGGTGAATTTGAAATTCATCTGGGAGGTGGTCTCCCAGATCAAGGTCGGCAAGGCCGGGCATGCGTACGTGGTGGACTCCCACGGCCGCCTCATCGCCCACCCGGATATCAGCCTGGTTCTGCAGAAGGCCGATCTCTCCTCTCTTCCCTACATCCAGGCCGTTCTTGCGGGTCCCCCCTCGCTCGCCCAAGAGCGGGACGAGGCCACCATCGCGCGGACCTTTCAGGGAAAACAAGTCCTCACCGCCTCCGCCCCTATCGCCCCGCTGTGATGGTCGGTGTTCGTGGATCTGCCCCTTGGAGAGGCCTTCGCTCCGCTCTATTCCTCGGCGCTTCGGACGGTATTACTCCTGGTCCTAGGCATCGCGCTGTCGGTCCTGGCGAGCCTGTTCCTGGGCCGCAAGATGGTGACCCCGATCCGGGCGTTGCAGAGCGGGGCGGCCCGGATCGGCACGTGCGATCTCGCACACCGCCTCGAGGTCCGCACTGGCGACGAGCTGGAAGCGCTAGCAGACCAGTTCAACAGCATGACCGCCCAACTCCAGGAGTCATACGCCAACCTGGAGCAGAAGGTCGAGGCGCGCACGCGCGAGCTCAGCGAGTCTCTCGAGCAGCAGACCGCCACCAGCGAGATCCTCCGCGTGATCAGCAGCTCGCCCACTGACATCCAGCCGGTGCTGGACGCTGTGGCTGAGAATGCGGCGCGAGTGTGCAGCGCCAACGATGCTCACATCTTTCGCATCGATGGCGAGTTCCTTCGACTTGCCTCATCCTACGGGTCGCTACCGGCACTGGAAGGATTCGATGAAGGCGTACGCGTCAACCCCAACTGGGTGACCGGACGAGCCGTGGTCGACCGGCACACCGTCCACGTTCACGACCTGTCGGCAGCAGAGTCTGAAACCGAGTTCCCGCAAGGCAGCATCTACGCGAAACGCTTTGGCAATCGGACCACGCTTGCGACGCCGCTGTT
>JACQCL010000037.1 GCA_016201645.1 Candidatus Rokuibacteriota bacterium | reverse complement strand
GGGGCTCAGGCCATCGCGGCCCTGGCCTACGGGACGGAAACCATCCGCCGGGTTGACAAGATCGTCGGCCCCGGCAACATCTACGTTGCCCTTGCCAAGAGCCGGCTCTTCGGTCAGGTCGGGATCGACATGGTTGCCGGGCCGAGCGAGGTCGTGGTGGTGGCGGACGGGGGCGCGGATCCGGAGTGGATCGCCGCCGATCTCCTGGCCCAGGCCGAGCACGACCCGATGGCCCGGGCTGTGCTCCTGACCCCAGTTGTTGATCTCATCGAGAGCGTGGCCGCGGCCCTGGAAAAGAGGCTGCCCGGGCTCGCGCGCGGCGCCATCGCTCGCAAGGCGCTCGAGAATAACGGCGCGCTGGTCTTGACCCGGGACCTCGCCGAGGCCGTCGAGATCGTCAATGGGCTGGCCCCTGAGCACCTCGAGCTTCAGGTCGCCGATCCGTTCTCCCTGCTTCCCCGCGTGTCCCATGCGGGGGCGATCTTCCTCGGCCGCCATACCCCGGAGGTGATCGGCGACTACGTGGCAGGGCCGAATCACGTTCTGCCCACCGGCGGCACCGCCCGCTTTTCTTCGGGCCTCGGTGTCCAAGACTTTATGAAGTGGTCCAGTATCATCCATTACTCCACGCGGGGGCTCAGAGAGGCCTGGCCGCACGTCGAAGAGCTGGCTCGAGTCGAGGGACTCCAGGCTCACGGCGCCGCAGCAGAGGTCCGTCTCCCCGAGCGAGGGCAAATACAATGAGACATGCTCCGTCAACGTTGCTGAGCGGCTTGAGTGGGGTTGTTCGGGCGCCGGCATTGCCGGCGCAACCTGACGGGGGGAGGTTCGGAAGGGGGGCGAAGCCCCCCCCCTCCGAGGGTGCGTCATGAGCCGAATCACCCGATGGGGACAGCCGGAAGTGCCGCGGCAGGCGCGTATCGAACGGAAGACCCGGGAGACCGAGGTGCTGCTCCAGCTCAACCTGGACGGCAACGGCTCCGCCAAGGTCGAGACCACGATCCCGTTCTTGAACCACATGCTGGAGGCGTGGGCCAAGCACGGCCTGATGGACCTGACCGTGGACGCGCGGGGCGACACCGAGGTGGACCTGCACCACACGGTTGAGGATGTCGGCATCTGCCTGGGCAAGGCGTTCAAAGAGGCGATCGGAGATAAGAAGGGAATCGTTCGCTTCGGCGCTGCCTCGATCCCCATGGACGAGGCGCTCGTCTCCTGCGCCGTGGACATCTCGGGACGCCCGTTCCTCGTCTTTAACGTTCCGCTGACGCGGACCCGGGTGGCAAACTTCGACCTGGACCTCCTCAAGGATTTCTTCCGCGCCTTCGCCTTCAACGGCGACGTCACGCTCCATGTGAACCTCCACTACGGCGAGAACCTTCACCACATCTCCGAAGCGGTCTTCAAGGCCGTGGGGCGGGCCCTGGCCGAGGCCACCCGCCTTAACCCTCGCATCGAAGGGGTGCTCTCCACGAAGGGGGACCTGTAGCCCGCATGATTGCGATTGTGGATTACGGCAGAGGGAACCTGGGAAGCGTCGAGAAGGCGTTCGCGCGCGTCGGCATGGACGCCCTCGTGACCCAGGATCCGCGGGCGGTCGCAGAGGCGGAGGCGGTGGTGCTGCCCGGTGACGGCGCCTTCCACGACGCGATGCTGAGCCTCGAACGCTTGGCATTGCTGGCGCCCCTCCGCGGGGCGCTCGAGGGCGGGCGCCCCTTCCTCGGCATCTGCCTCGGTTACCAGCTGCTCTTCTCCGAAAGCGAGGAGTTCGGCCAGGGCAAGGGGCTCGACCTGATCCCCGGGGTGGTCCGCCGCTTCCCGAAGGGGTTCAAGGTGCCCCACATGGGATGGAACCAGGTTCAGCACGCGGGCGACCTCGCCATCTTTGACGGCATCCCCAGCGGCGCCTACTTTTACTTTGTCCACTCGTATTACCCGGAACTGCTGGATGGAACGCTGAAGGTGGCGACGTGCACCTACGCCGTGACCTTCCCCGCCGCCATCGGCAAGGGGTCTCTCTTTGCCACACAGTTTCACCCGGAGAAGAGCCAGCGGTGGGGGCTCAAGCTGATCGAGAACTTCGCCGCGTTCGTGAAGGGGGAGCGGCGATGATGGTGATCCCGGCCGTGGATCTGCGCGGCGGCCGATGCGTCCGGCTCTTCCAGGGGCGGGCGGAGGCTGAGACCGTGTTCTCGGATGACCCCGTGGCGACGGCCCGTGCGTGGGCCGCCGCGGGCGCGCCGAGGCTCCACGTCGTGGACCTTGACGGCGCGTTCGCCGGATCACCCAAGCAGACCGGGCTCATCGGGGAGATTGTGCGGAGCGTCCGGGTCCCGGTGGAAGCGGGAGGCGGGCTCAGGAGTCTTGAGGCTGTCGAGGCGCTCTTGGCCTCCGGGGCTCGGTGGGCGCTCGTGGGAACCCGGGCCGCGCTGGATCCCGTGTTCCTCGCCGAGGCCTGTCGCCGCTTTCCCGCCAGGATCATCGTGGCCGTGGACGCCGCCGACGGAAAGATCGCCGTGGATGGTTGGACGCGGCGGCTCGACGTCACGGCGGTGGATCTGGCCCGGCGGGCCGGCCAGGTCGGAGCGGCGGAGATCCTGTACACGGACATCGGGCGCGACGGCACCCAGTCCGGTCCCAACATCACGAGCACAGAAGCCGTGGCGCGCGCGGCCGGTCTCCCCCTCCTGGCCTCCGGCGGGGTGGCGTGCCTCGAGGATCTCAAGCGGCTGGCGGGAATCCCGGGGGTGATTGGGGCGGTCGTGGGCCGCGCCCTCTACACGGGAGCGGTCGACCTGAAGCAGGCGTTGGCCGAGTTGGCGGCGTGCTAGCCAAGCGCATCATCCCGTGCCTGGACGTCAAGGACGGGCGGGTCGTCAAAGGGGTCCGGTTCCTCGACCTCCGCGACGCGGGCGATCCTGTGGCGGCGGCCCAGGCGTATGACCGTCAGGGGGCGGATGAGCTGGTGTTCCTCGATATCACCGCGTCCTCTGAGGGACGAGCCATTACGCTGGACGTGGTCCGGCGCACCGCCGAGGGGATCTACATGCCGCTGACGGTCGGCGGGGGCATTCGCGAAATAGACGACATCAGGACGCTGCTCCGCGCGGGAGCGGACAAGGTCTCGGTGAATACGGCGGCGCTCGAGCGGCCCGGGCTGATCCGCGAGGCGGCCGAGCGCTTCGGCAGCCAGTGCATCGTCGTGGCGATTGATGCCAAGCGGGAGAACGCCGGTGCGAACGGCCGGTGGCGCGTGTATAGCCACGGGGGGCGCCGCCCGGTGAACGGGGAAGCCGTGGCCTGGGCCCAGGAGGCGGAGGGTCTCGGCGCCGGGGAGATCCTCCTGACGAGCATGGACCGGGACGGGACCCAGGACGGCTACGACTTGGCCCTGACCCGCGCGGTCGCCGAGGCTGTGTCGGTTCCGGTGATCGCCTCGGGCGGGGTGGGGAATCTTGAACACCTGAGAGAAGGACTCGTCGAGGGGAAGGCGGATGCCGCGCTCGCCGCGTCGATCTTTCACTTCGGAACCTACACGGTGCGCGACGCCAAGCTGTACCTGCGGGATCGCAACGTGAGGGTGAGGCTCGAAGAGTGAGCACGCTCGACGAACTCAAGTGGGACCGGGAAGGGCTGATTCCCGCCCTGGTCCAAGAGGCTCGGACGGGCGAACTCCTGATGCTGGCCTGGATGGACCGCCAGGCGCTCCGGCAGACCCTCGACACCGGGCTGGCCCATTACTGGTCGCGGTCCCGGCAGGCGCTCTGGCAGAAGGGCGAGACCTCCGGCCATCGCCAGCATGTCGAGGCGATCTACGCCGACTGCGATAGGGACGCGCTCCTCCTCCTAGTTCACCAGGAGGGGGTGGCCTGTCACACGGGCAGCCGGACATGCTTCTTTAATGATCTTGGCTTCGGGGCCCGTACGGGCCCGAAGCTCGACCAAGACCCTTCGCGGGGAGAAGTTCTTGCCCGCGCACCGGCCTTCGTGGGACCAGTGATCCTCGACGTCGTCGAACGCGTGATCCAGTCGCGGAAGGTCAATCCTCCGCCCGGCTCTTACGTGGCTGACCTCCTGAAAAAGGGAGAGGCGCAGATCTGTCGGAAGATCGGTGAGGAGGCCTCGGAGGTCGTCACCGCGGCGCTGGGAGGCGAGGGGGAGACCCGGCTCGTCGAAGAGGTGGCCGACCTCTGGTTTCATACGATGGTGCTGCTGGGTCGTCGCGGGATCTCGGTCCGCCGGGTCTTCGAGGAGCTTGGGCAGCGCCACGCGAAGAAGACGGCCGGATCCGAGGGGAGTTGAGGCTGAGGAGGATTCGCCGGAGACGCTGGCCGTTCGTTCTGGGGAGCTTCCTGCTCGTCCTCGGGGGGTGGGCCTGCAGCGCCGGCCGCATCGAGGGGGGAGTCTTTTATTCTCAGAAGGGATATCGCGTCACGCTCCCCGTGAGACAGGGATGGGAGGTGGCAGCCGACGGCCCGGCGGACCTCCTCCTGCGCCGGCCCGCCTCCCGCGCGGGGATTGTTGTCAACGCGACGTGCCAGGGCAATGCTCCCGCACGGTCGTTGGCCGTCCTGTCGCGTCACCTGACCTTCGGCTTTCACGGCAAGGAAGTGCTGGAGCGGGAGGAGCCCACCGTGGCGGGGCATCATGCCGTCCGCGTGCTTTTCGAGGGACGCCTGGACGAGACTCCCGTCCAGGTGGAGGCGTACGTGGTGAAAGGGGAACGGTGTGTCTACGACCTGATCTACGTGGCGCCGCCGGCTGAGTTCGCCGGCGGGGCGGAGGACTTCCGCGCGGTCGTCGGGAGTTTTGTCGGGCCCTGAGGAAGGAGAGTCCGTGACAGCAGGGGCGTATCTGAGGGTGCAGGGCCGGCAGGCATTGATCTGGTACGGCGGGCTCGGGCTGCTCACCGCTCAGGTGATGCGAAACATCACCCTTCCCCCCTCCTACTGGCGGCTGGTCCTCCTGCAGGTGGACGCGATGGGGGTCAGCTCGGTGCTGGTTGCCCTGACCGCCGCCATCTTCACGGGCATGGTGCTGGCGCTCCAGAGCGCCGTGAACATGGCCCGCTTCGGGGCCGAGAACTACGTGGGACCGGTGGTGGCGCTCTCGATGCTCCGGGAGCTGGGGCCGGTGCTCACCGCGATCCTGGTCGGCGGGAAGGTCGCGTCGGGGATCACCGCCGAGCTGGGTTCGATGAAGGTGACGGAGCAGATCGACGCCCTCCGGGCCATCGGGGTCAACTACGTCAAGAAGCTCATCGTTCCCCGGCTGCTCGCCGCGCTCGTCGTCTTCCCGCTCCTGACCATCCTTGCCGACTTCATCGGGCTCCTGGGCGGGATGCTGATCGCGGTGTTCGAGCGCCGCGTGGATTTTTACGTGTATTGGAACAACATCTTCTACTGGGTGACGCTGCGCGACTTCCTCACCGGGATCGGCAAGAGCTTCTTCTTCGCCGCCATTATCGCGTTGATCGGATGCCACAACGGCCTCGTCACCGAGGGCGGGACGGAGGGACTGGGCCGCGCGACCACGGCGACGGTGGTGCAGGTCGCGATGGGCGTGATCCTGGCGGATTTCTTCCTGACCAAGCTGTTTCTGTTCCTGTTCTGGCCGGAGGTGTGATGGAAGAGCTGCTGGTGGTAGAGGTCAAAGGGGTCTGGAAGGCCTTTGATTACCACGAGGTCCTTTGTGGGGTGAGCCTGGCGCTCCCCAAAGGGACCACGCTGGCCGTGATGGGCGGCAGCGGCGTCGGCAAAACGGTGCTCCTCAGGCTCTGCGCGGGGCTGATCCGGCCGGATAGCGGGGAGATCAGGCTCTTCGGGCACGACATCGAGCACCTCCGGGAGGAGGCGATGCTCCCGCTCCGGCGCCGGACGGGGTTCGTCTTCCAGGGGGCTGCGCTCTTCGACTCCCTCTCGGTGTTCGAGAACGTGGCGTATCCGCTCCGCGAGCACACCCACTGGAGTGAGGGTGAGATCACGGACCGGGTGCACCAGTTCCTGTCGCTGGTGGGATTGCCCGGCACCGATTCCCTCCTGCCGGCGGAGCTGTCGGGGGGAATGAAGAAGCGGGTCGGGATCGCTCGGGCGCTGGTGCTCGAGCCCGAAGTCGTCTTCTTCGACGAGCCGACCGCCGGCCTTGATCCCACCAACGCCCGGGTCGTGGGAGAGCTGATCGCCGAGCTCCGGAGCGGGGTATGTGACACTGCGATCGTGGTCACGCACGATATCGAGTTCGCCGACCTGGTGGCCGATCAGATGGCGATTCTCCATGAGGGCAGGTTCGCTGCCATGGGAAGCCCGGCGGAGATCCACGCGTCCCAGGTCCCCGCGGTCAGGGCGTTCCTGGCGGGCGAGCTTCGAGGAAACTGATGGCTCGGGTGGGGAGCCGAAGGCAGGGCGGGTGGCGATCAACTGGGGGAGCCGAAGGCGGGCCGGGTGATGGCTGAAAACCGGCGCCAGCTGGCGCTCCAGATGCGCATCGGGCTCTTCGTCCTGGTCTCGCTGGGCGTGCTCATCGGCTTGAGCTACCTCTTGGGGGCTCGGGCGCGGTATTTCGAACTGAAGTATGAGCTTCTGGCCGAGTTCACCGAAGTCGGCGGGCTCACCCAGGGCGCGACCGTCCGCTTGGCTGGAGTTCAGATCGGTCGCGTCACGGCGGTGTCGCTGCCAGAGACTCCCGGCGCCAAGGTCCGGGTCTCGCTCTTCGTCGCCCGGCGGTTCAGTGATCGGATTCGCAAGGATTCGATCGCCAGGATCGAAACCCAGGGTCTCCTCGGAGACAAGATCGTCGAGATCAGCCTGGGAACCCCCGCGGCCCCCCCGCTGAAGCCGGGGGAGTCCATCGCGACCCGGGATCCGGTGGAGGTCAGCCGGCTGGCGGGCGAGGGGGTGGAGATCTTGAAGAATGTTGCCGCGCTCTCGGGGTCGCTCCGAACGACGGTGGAGACGTTCAACGAGACGAAAACGCTGGAGGACCTCTCGGCGGTGCTCCGCTCCGCCCGAAGGCTGACCGAGCAGGTAGAAAAAGGGTCGGGGTGGCTCCACGTCCTCATCTATGAAGAGCCTGAAGTCCTGAAACGGCTCAACCGCGTGCTGACCTCTACGGAGCAGCTCCTGGCCGAGACGGGCCGGGGGCAGAGCGCCGTGGGGGTGCTGCTGTCCGCCGAGAGCGGCCGGGCGGCCCGCCAGCTCCTGGTGGCGATGGAAGCGCTTGGCAAAATGGCTGATCGGGGGAAGGCGGACGAGGGGCTCATCGCCGCGCTCCTCTTCGACCCTGAGTACAAGTCGGTGGCCCAGGATCTCCAGGTGCTCGCGCGGAACTTTCGCGCCGTCTCCGAGCGGCTCGCCCAGGGGAAGGGAATTGCCGGGAGCCTCTTGCAGGACGAGGGGGAAGGCCCCGTCGGGCAGGCGGCGAGCGATTTCCGCGTCGCGCTCGCCAACCTTCGGGCCATCACCGACCGGCTGGCCGCGGGGGAGGGCACGCTCGGAGGACTGCTTGAGGACCCGACCGTCTACGAGAACTTGGCGGCTTTCCTTGAGGGAGCCCAGCGGAGCGTGATCTTGCGCTATTTAATCCGATCAACGATCAGCGCCGGACAGGACAAGCGCTGATGGTTCGAGACGCATCGGTGTATCGCTGCCAGGAGTGCGGCTTCGCCGCTCCGAAGCCGGGCACGTGCTCGGATTGCGCCCGGCAGGGACGGTGGCTGGAGCTCGTCGAGGAGCGCCAGGTACCGGCTAAGGGGCGGCGGGCACCGTCTCAGCCGGGCAGCACTCCGGTGCCTCTCGGCGAGGTGAGCCTCGAGGGCGGCGAGCGCATTCCGACGGGGATCGCCGAGCTCGACAGGGTGCTGGGCGGAGGGGTCGTGCGGGGTTCGCTGGTCCTGATTGGCGGCGATCCCGGCATCGGGAAGTCCACGCTCCTCCTCCAGGCCTCGCGCGCCCTGGCCGATCTCAGCGCGCCGGTCCTGTACGTCTCGGGGGAGGAGTCGGCGGCTCAGGTCAAGCTCCGGGCCGACCGTCTGGGAATCTCACCAGGAGGCCTCTTCCTCCTTGCGGAGAGCAATCTGGAGGCGGTGGAGGGGCACGCCGAATCCCTCCGGCCTCAGGTGCTCGTCGTGGACTCGATCCAGGCCGTGTATCTCCCCGACCTCGAGTCCGCGCCGGGGAGCGTGAGCCAGGTGCGCGAGTGCGGAGGCCGGCTCATGCTCTTGGCCAAGCGAAAGGGGATTGCCACCTTCCTGGTGGGCCACGTGACGAAGGAAGGGGCCCTGGCGGGCCCGCGCGTGCTGGAGCATCTGGTTGACACGGTCCTGTACTTCGAGGGGGAGCGTCACCACAGGTATCGCGTCTTGCGGGCCGTGAAAAACCGCTTCGGTTCCACCAATGAGATCGGCGTCTTCGAGATGACCGAGCGGGGCCTGGCCGAGGTGAAGAACCCCTCGGGGTTCTTTCTCTCGGAACGTCCCCAGGGGGTCCCGGGCTCGGTGGTCGTCTCGAGCCTCGAAGGGACTCGGCCGCTTCTCTTGGAGCTTCAGGCGCTGGTGAGCCCGGCCAATTTCGGGACGCCACGGCGCACGGTGCTCGGGATGGACTATAACCGCGCGTGCCTGCTCCTGGCGGTGTTGGAGAAGCGTCTGGGATTCCCCCTCCAGACGCAGGACGTCTTCGTGAACGTCGCGGGTGGGGCGCGGGTGGTGGAGCCGGCCGCCGACCTCGGGCTCATCGTGGCTGCGGCGTCGAGTTACATGGATCGTCCCGTCAAGGGAAACCTCCTGATCTTGGGCGAGGTGGGGCTGGCCGGCGAGGTGCGCGCCGTCACCGGCCTCGAGACACGGCTCCGCGAGGCCGCAGCGCTGGGCTTTACCGGCGCCGTGGTCCCGCGAAACAATCTGTCGGTCGAGGCCCGGCTCCCCCTGGAAGCGCAGGGGGTGGCGTCCATCGACGAAGCGATTCAGGCACTTCTTGGCACATGATCCACTTGGAATTCATCTTCAGGGGATTTTATTTTTTCAGCGGAGTCTACTTCGAGGGAGGCTATGACGATCATTATCGTGCGACTCATGATCCTTCTGGTGGCTGCGGGCGGCGGGGTCGCCCTGGGAGATGCGCTCGAGCTTTCCGCGCCCTGGTCGTCGCTGGCTCTGGCGGGGTTGGCCGTCGGGGTGGGTGCCCTGCTCGTCGAATGGGGGTTGCAGCGGGTGCCCATCGAGCGGATCTTCTGGAGCGGTCTGGGTGCCCTCTTTGGGCTGGTGCTTGGCCTCATGCTGGGGACCGTTCTCGAGGCGTTCGTCCCGGACGCCCGCGGTCCCGGGCGGGGGCTCCTGGCGATTCTCCTCGGCTACCTCGGGGGCGCGGTTGCCCTCCGAAAGGGCGAGGAGCTTGAGGGCCTCTCCTCCGTCCTATTTCCGAAGGTCGCGGCTCGCCGGGACATCTATAAGATCCTGGACACCTCCGTCATCATCGACGGGCGGATCGCCGACGTCTGCGAGACCGGATTCCTCGAGGGAACGCTGATCGTTCCTCAATTCGTCCTGCGCGAGCTTCAGCAGATCGCCGACTCTTCTGACACCCTCAAGCGCAACCGGGGCAAGCGGGGGTTCGACGTCCTCCAGAAGATCCAGCGCATCCCCAAAGTGAGGGTTCAGATCCACGATCTGGACTTCCCGCAGGTGCGAGAGGTGGATAGGAAGCTCATCGAGGTGGCCAAGGCCCTGGGCGGCAAGGTCATCACCAACGACTACAACCTCAACAAGGTCGCGGAGCTCTCGGGAGTCTCGGTGCTCAACATCAACGAGCTTGCCAACTCGCTCAAACCCGTGGTCCTGCCCGGCGAACTCATGCACGTGCACGTCCTCAAGGAAGGCAAGGAGTCCGGGCAGGGGGTGGCCTACCTGGACGACGGGACCATGGTCGTGGTGGACCACGGCAGGAAATACCTCGGGCAGAGCGTGGACGTGCTGGTGACGAGCGTCCTTCAGACCACCGCGGGGCGGATGATTTTTACCCGGCTCAAGGAGGAGGAGGCGGTCCCCGGAGGGCGCGGGTAGGCATGCCGCCCGGGATGACCGTCGCCGTCGTTCCGGCCGCCGGGAGCGGCAGCCGCATGGGCGGATCGTCTCCCAAGCAGTTCTTGCTCATCGGGGGCATTCCGTTGCTGGCCAGGACGCTGGCGACCCTCGGCAGGAGCCGCGTGATCGGAGGAATCGTGGTCGTCGCGCCGCCCTCGGCGGTGGAGCGAACGCGCCGGCTGATCCAGCGACACCGGCTGCCGCGGGTGCTGGCCGTGGTCCCGGGAGGCCGGCAACGCCAGGAGTCGGTGTGGCTGGGCCTCCAGGCCGTGCCGGCCACCGCGGAGCTGGTGGTGGTTCACGACGGCGTCAGGCCTTTCATCACCGGCGGGCTGGTGCGACAGGTGGTGCAGGAGGCGGCACGCTTCGGGGCGGCAGCCTGCGGGCTCCCGGTGGGGGAAACCGTCAAGCGCGCGCGGGAGGGATTCGTCCAGGCGACCCTAGACCGGGAGGGACTCTGGCTCGTCCAGACGCCCCAGGCCTTCCGTCGGATCCTGCTCTGGGAGGCTCACGAAAAAGCCAGGCGGGACGGCTTTCTGGGGACCGACGACGCAGTGCTCGTCGAACGCCTGGGCGCGCCGGTGAGAATGGTCGCCGGCCTTGTCGAGAACGTCAAAGTCACCACGCCTGAGGATTTGGCTCGCGCTCGTTCCCTCGTGGCTCCCCGGAGGCTGCGGTGAACCGCGTCGGGCTGGGCTTCGACATCCATCCGACGGCGCCAGATCGCCCGCTCATTCTCGGCGGCGTCACGGTCAGCGCGGAGCGCGGCTTGGCCGGCCACTCGGATGCCGATGTCCTGAGCCACGCGGTGGCTGAGGCGATGCTCGGGGCGCTGACCCTGGGCGACCTGGGTCGCCACTTTCCGGATTCCGACCCGCGCTACCGGGGCATCTCGAGCCTCCGCCTGCTGGCCGAGGTGTTGGCGCTGGTCACGGCGCGCGGGGCCCGGCTGGTCAACCTGGACGCCACGGTCATCGCCCAGGCGCCGCGGCTCGGCCCCTGGCTTCCCGAGATGGCCAAGCGCCTGGCCGAAACTCTGAGAGTGGACCTGGATCGGGTGAGCGTGAAGGCCAAGAGCCCGGAGGGCCTGGGGTTGCTGGGCCGGGAGGAGGGGATCGCCGCCATGGCGGTGGTCAGCCTGGAGGTCGAAGGGTGAGTGTGCGTGTTCGGTTCGCGCCGAGCCCGACCGGCTCGCTGCACGTCGGCAACGTCCGGACCGCGCTTTTCAACTGGCTCCATGCCCGGAAGCATGGCGGGCGCTTCATCCTCAGGATCGAGGACACGGACCGGGAGCGGTCCAGGCCGGAATGGGAGGCCGCCATCCTGGAGGACCTGAAATGGCTCGGGCTCCAATGGGACGAGGGTCCCGACGTAAGCGGGGGCGCGGGTCCGTATCGCCAGTCTGAACGCCTCCCGAGCTACCGCGCCGCGGCGGATGGCCTCCTCGGCAAGGGGATGGCGTACTTCTGCTTCTGTTCCCCGCAGGCGCTCGAGGCCCAACGCCAGGAGCGCCTCGCGCTGGGCCTGCCGCCACGCTACGACGGCCGCTGCCGGGCCATTGTCGCTGAGGAGTCGGCGCGTCGGCGCAGGTCCGGGGAGGCCGCGGCGGTGAGATTTGTGATGCCTTCCGACCGGATCGTTGTCCATGATCTGGTCAAGGGGGACGTCGAGTTTCTCGGCAGCGACCTGGACGACTTTGTCATTTTGCGAGCCGACGGGAGCCCTTCGTACAACTTTGCCGCCGCGCTGGACGACCACGCGATGGGGATCACCCTCGTGATCCGTGGCGATGACCATCTCGCGAACACCCCCCGTCAGATCGCCGTAGCCCGGGCTCTGGGATGGGAGCCCCCTAGCTACTCCCACGTCCCGCTCATCCATGGGGCCGACGGCGCGCCGCTCTCGAAGCGGCACGGGGCGGTGAGCGTGGCCGAGCATCGGGCGGCCGGCATCCTGCCTGAGGCTCTGGTCAATTACCTGGCCTTGCTCGGCTGGTCGCCCCCGTCGGGCACCGACGAGGTGCAGGACCTTTCGACCCTGAGCCGACTCTTCGTCCTCGACCGGGTCTCCCGGGCTCCGGCGAGATACGACGCCGAGCGGCTAGCGTGGTTCAATCGTCAGCACCTGAGACGCCTGCCCACGGACCGCCTGCTGGCCTTGATGGAGCCCATGCCTCCGGACGACCTCACGCAGCGAGCAGTGAAGGTGCTGAGCAAAGAAGTTGACTCGCCGGGAGCCCTGAAGCGGGCGGTTGCCGAGATTCGGGCTGAGCCGAGGCCCGGGTCCCTGCGTCTGACGGCCGCCGATCGCCGCGTGCTGGAGGCCCTGGACAAGGCTCTGGCGCCGGGTGCCGTGGGTACCGCCGATGAGGCCCGCCACGTGCTCGACAGCATCTGCCGCGATCTGCCGGGGAGCAAGCGGGAGTTCATGCACGCGGCGCGCCTTGCGCTCGTGGGTTCGCCTCAGGGTCTTCCGGTGGCGACCCTGCTCTGGATTCTGGGCTCTGAGCGCGCACAGCGTCGCTTGGCTCGCGCCCTGGCCGCTCCCGTGGGCTCCTAGGACGCCCGCATGGGGCTCAAAATTTACAACACGCTGACCCGACAGAAGGAAGAGTTCCTCCCGCTTCATCCGGGCGAGGTCCGCATGTACGTCTGCGGTGTCACCGTCTACGACCTCTCCCACATCGGCCACGGGCGGAGCGCTCTGGCCTTCGACGTCATCTGCCGCTACCTCCGGTTCCGGGGCTACCAGGTGCGGTTCATCCGGAACTTCACGGATGTGGACGACAAGATTATCAACCGGGCGCGTGAGGAAGGCGTGCCGCCGCGGGATCTGGCGGAGCGCTACATCGACGAGTACCGGAAGGACATGGCGGCGCTCGGCGTGGCGGACGCCGAAGTGGAGCCCAAAGCCACCGATCATATTCCACAGATGATTAGGCTGATCGAGCAGCTCCTCGCCAAGGGGGTCGCCTATCGGGTGGACGGCGATGTGTACTTCGAGGTGAAGCGCTTCCCGCGATACGGCCGGCTCTCGGGGAAAAATCCGGACGAGCTTCTGGCGGGAGCCCGCGTGGAGGTGGACGAGCGGAAGCGGGATCCGCTCGACTTTGCCCTCTGGAAAGCGTCCAAGGAGGGGGAGCCGGCCTGGCGGAGTCCGTGGGGCTCGGGCCGCCCCGGCTGGCACATCGAGTGCTCCGCCATGTCGATGCACTACCTGGGGGAGAGCTTCGACATCCACGGCGGCGGGGAGGACCTGGTGTTCCCCCATCACGAAAATGAGATTGCGCAATCTGAGGCCGCAACCGGGTGCCCTTTCGTCCGCTACTGGATCCACAACGGCTTCGTGAACCTCGGCGCCGAAAAGATGTCCAAGTCGCTGGGGAACATTCTCACGGTCAAGGAGCTGGTGCGTCGTCACGACCCGGAAGCCCTGCGCCTCTACCTGCTCGGCACCCACTACCGCAACCCGCTGGACTTCGCGGACGAGCGGGTCGAGCAGGCTGCCCGCGCGCTGGAGCGCTTCAGGAGTCTGTTCGAGGAGGCCGCCCGCCTAGCGGTCAAGGGCACCCCGGCGCCCGGAGGGGATCAGGGACTTCTGGAGGAGGTAGCCGCGGCTCGCGGCCGCTTCGAAGAGGTCATGGATGACGACTTCAACACGGCCCAAGCCGTGGCCGTGCTCTTCGACCTGGCGCATCTCCTGCAAACCTTCCGGAGCAAGGTCATGCAGGGACAGGTCGCCGTCGGGCCGTTCCTGCTGGGAGTGGGAGAGATGAACGCCCTTGGCCGGGTGCTGGGTCTGTTCGAGGGAAGGGCGCGTCCCGCTCCGTTGGTCCCGCCGGCGCTGAGGGCGAAGGTGGAGGCTCTCGTGAAGGCTCGAAGCGAGGCCCGCCAGCGACGGGATTGGACGGCCGCCGACCGGCTTCGGGAGGAACTGGCTGGGTTGGGCGTGATTGTGGAGGACGGGCCCGAGAGCACCACGTGGAAGCTCAAGCCGTGAGTGGCGGGGCGCCATCTCTCCTGTACGGCCGGCATCCCGTGCGAGAGTTGCTCCGAAGTGGCGGGCGCCCCCTGGAAGAGCTTCTCATCCTGGGAGCGGGAAGAGGCCCCGCCCTCTCGGAGATCCTTGGCTTGGCCTCGAGCCGGGGCGTGAAGATCTCCTACCGGACGCGGGAGCAGTTGACGGCGATCGCTGGAAGCCCCCACCACCAGGGCGTGGTGGCGCGGGTCGCAGAGGCGGGGTACGCAATTCTCGAGGACCTGCTGGCCATTCCGGCTCAACGGGGCGAGCCAGCTTTTTTCCTGGCGCTCGATCAGGTCCAGGACCCCCGTAATCTCGGGGCACTGCTCCGAACCGCCGAGGCCGTCGGGGTTCACGGAGTGGTGATTCCAAAGCACCGCGCCGCGGGGCTGACCGAGGGGACGGCCAAAGCGGCGATGGGGGCCATCGAATTCATCCCTGTTGCCCGCGAGTCAAATCTGGTGGCCGCGCTGGAAAAGTTAAAAAAACAAGGGGTTTGGCTCATTGGGAGCGTGGTTACGGGGGGGACCATCCTCTGGGAGGTTGATCTTCGAGGACCGATCTGCCTGGTCCTGGGGGGTGAGGAGCACGGCCTTCGGCCTCTGGTGGCGCGGACGTGCGACCTGCTTGTTACCCTTCCGATGCGAGGCCGGATCGGCTCCCTGAATGTGGCAGGCGCCGGTGCCGTCCTCTGCTATGAGGTGCTGCACCAGCGAGGGGTCGGGCGGGAAAAAGACCTTGACTTTGAAAAATCTAAAAACTAAGATAAAAGTTTGTCTGTGCTGGCGTAGCTCAGAGGTAGAGCGGCTGCCTTGTAAGCAGCGGGTCGGGGGTTCGAATCCTCTCGCCAGCTCCAGTTGTTTCGCGCATTTAGGGAGCAACCGGGCGGGCTCGGGGAGGTACCCAAGTGGCCAAAGGGGGCAGACTGTAAATCTGCTGGCGCACGCCTTCGGGGGTTCAAATCCTCCCCTCCCCACCACCTCCGAACTTTTCGATCGGATCGGTGAGCGGCAGAGTTTGGGCGCGGGATTTGCCCGCGCAAGCGATGGGGGAGGCCTCGGATGGGGCCGTCGAGGCCCCCTCCGATGATCACCGTGAGCGTGGGCGGGAATAGCTCAGCGGTAGAGCGCCAGCCTTCCAAGCTGGGGGTCGCGGGTTCGAATCCCGTTTCCCGCTCCAG
>JACQCL010000048.1 GCA_016201645.1 Candidatus Rokuibacteriota bacterium | reverse complement strand
CTCCCGGGTGACCACCATCTCCACATCGCCGAAGACCTCGCGGATCGCCTCGAGGGTCCTGAGCAACCGGTACGGCGACTCGTACAGCACCACCGTCATCTCAAGGTCGCGAAGTTTCGCCAGCCGGTTGACACGCCGTCCGGGCTTGGTCGGGAGGAACCCTTCGAACACGAACCGATCCGCGGGAATCCCCGCTGCCGAGAGGGCAGCAACGACCGCCGACGGGCCGGGGACCGGCACCACTCTCGCTCCCGCCGCTCGGGCCTCTTTCACGAGCAGGAAGCCGGGATCCGAGATGCCCGGCGTGCCGGCGTCGGTCACCAGGGCGACGGATTTCCCCGCGGCCAGCAACCCGAGAAGCTGCCGCCCCTTCCGAAGCTTGTTGTGCTCGAAGTAACTGGTCACCGGCGTGGCGACCCCGAACCGGGCCAAGAGCTGCTTCGTGCGGCGGGTGTCCTCGCAGGCGATCAGGTCGGCCTCCCGGAGCGTGCGCAGTGCGCGGGCGCTCAAGTCCTCGAGGTTACCGATCGGCGTGCCGACCACGTACAGCGTACCGCTCATTTGAAAATAAAAGGCGCCCCGGACGGGGCGCTCAGATCGCTCGGCATCCCAGCGCCGGCGCGCTACGCCGACTCGGCCTTCTGCTCCATGATCAGGATCGGGCGCTCGTGGTTCAGGATCACTTCCCGCGTGATGATGCACTCCTTGAGACCCTGGATGGACGGCAGCTCGTACATGACATCCAGCATGACCTCTTCCAGGATCGCCCGGAGCCCGCGCGCGCCCGTCCCGCGCTTCAGAGCCTTCTTGGCAATCGCCGCGACGGCATCGTCCGTGTACTTGAGGCGGACCTTCTCCAGGTCGAAGTACTTCTGGTACTGCTTCATGATGGCGTTCTTCGGCTCCCGGAGGATCTTCACGAGCGCGGCCTCGTCGAGATCGTCGAGGGTCGCAACCACGGGCAGGCGGCCGACGAACTCCGGGATCAGCCCGTACTTCAACAGGTCCTCCGGCTGCACCAGCGCCAGGAGGTCGCCGATCTGCCGCTCCTCCCGTCCCCGGATCTCGGCCCCAAACCCCATGCCGCCCTTGCCCACCCGGTTCTCGATGATCTTGTCCAGCCCCACGAACGCGCCCCCGCAGATGAACAGCACGTCGGTAGTGTCCACCTGGATGAACTCCTGGTGGGGGTGCTTGCGCCCTCCCTGGGGCGGCACGTTCGCGACCGTCCCCTCCAGGATCTTCAGGAGCGCCTGCTGCACCCCCTCGCCCGACACGTCACGCGTGATGGACGGGTTCTCGGACTTCCTCGCGATCTTGTCGATCTCGTCAATATACACAATGCCGCGCTCGGCCCGCTCCACGTCATAGTCCGCGGCCTGGAGCAGGCGGAGGATGATGTTCTCCACGTCCTCGCCGACGTACCCCGCTTCGGTCAGCGTCGTGGCGTCGGCGATGGTGAACGGCACGCGCAGCATCCTGGCCAACGTTTGCGCCAGCAGGGTCTTCCCCGATCCGGTAGGGCCGATGAGCAGGATATTCGATTTCTGAAGCTCGACATCGCCGACCTCGCCTCCGGCCTCGATCCGCTTATAGTGGTTGTGGACGGCCACCGCCAGGATCTTCTTCGCCCGCTCCTGCCCCACGACGTACTGGTCGAGGACGTTCTTGATCTCTGTCGGCTTCGGCAGGCGCCGGATTTCCCGGCTCTTCTCTTCTTCCCACTCCTCAGCGATGATGTCGTTGCAGAGCTCGATGCACTCATCGCAGATATAGACCGTCGGGCCGGCGATCAGCTTCCGCACGTCGTTCTGGCTCTTGCCGCAGAACGAGCACTTTAGCACGCCGTTAGTCTCGCGCGGTCGGGCCATGCGTTCCCTACTTGTCCGCCGCCCCCACCAGCGCCGCGGCTTCCGTCACGGCCCGAGTCGTCGGCTTGGAGGAGATGACCTCGTCCACGATCCCGTACCCCCGCGCCTGCTCGGGAGTCATGAAGAAGTCCCGGTCCGTGTCCCGCTGGATCTGCTCCAAGCTCTGCCCGGTGTGGTGCACGAAGATCCGGTTCAGCTCGTCGCGCACCCGGAGGATCTCCTTGGCCTGAATGTCAATGTCCGTGGCCTGGCCCTGCACCCCGCCCAGCGGCTGGTGAATCAAGACCCGCGCGTGCGGGAGCGCGAAGCGCTTGCCCTTGGTCCCCGCCGCCAGGAGCAGCGCGCCCATGGAAGCGGCCTGGCCCATGCAGATCGTCGAGATGTTGGGCTTCACGTACTGCATCGTGTCGTAGATCGCCATCCCCGCCGTCACCGAGCCGCCCGGAGAGTTGATGTAGAGGAAAATGTCCTTGTCCGGATCCTCGGCTTCGAGGAAGAGCATCTGGGCGATGACCAGGTTGGCCAGCTCGTCCTCGATATAAGTGGGGAGGAAGATGATCCGCTCCTTGAGGAGCCGGGAAAAGATGTCGAACGCCCGCTCGCCCCGGGGCGTCTGCTCGACCACGATGGGAACCAGGGCCATTGTCCCTCTCCTTACCTGCCCATAGTGTACATCAGGATTCGATCCGGGCGTGCTGAATCAAAAAGTCGAGCGTCCGGGCTTCCCGGAGGGAGACACGCAACGCCTCCAGGTCGCCGCTTTTCTCCATGAGCCGCCGGACCGCCGGCGCCGGGCGCTGGCTGGCCCGGGCGATCTTCTCCACCTCGGCCTCGAGGTCCGCGTCGCTCGGAGCCAAGCTCTCTGTGTCGGCAATGGCCTCGAGGAGGAGCGCGCGCCGCACCGCGCGAAGGGCGCCAGGGCGGAGCTCTTCGGCCAGTTTCTCGTAGTCCCACTTGATCTGGTCCGGGTCCACGCCTTGCCGGCGCAGCCGCTCGCGGGCGTGCTCGATCAGA
The DNA here is from genome assembly GCA_016201645.1 of Candidatus Rokuibacteriota bacterium. GTDB lineage: Bacteria > Methylomirabilota > Methylomirabilia > Rokubacteriales > CSP1-6 > JACQCL01. The sequence goes on along the minus strand of JACQCL010000048.1, from coordinate 1,785 downwards.
TGCCCGACTTGCCGGAGCACCATCGCCTCCGGCACCCCGAACTCGTGGCGGGCCAGGAGCGCGTCCACCACCTTCTCCTCCAGCGTCCGCCGGTTTTCCCTCTCCCGCTGGGCCTCCAACTCTTTCCGGACCGCGGCCTTGAACTCATCGAGAGTCTGGTAGTCCCCCAGCCCCTTGGCAAACTCATCGTCGAGCGGCGGCAGTTCCTTCCCCTTCACCTCCACCACCCGCACCCTCGCGACGCCGCTCTTGCCGCGCAGATCCTCCCGACGGTGATCGTCCGGGAAGCGCACCCGAGTCTCCCGCTCGCCGCCCGGGGCAAGCCCAATGACCGCCTCGTCCATCTCGGGAAGGACCGCCTGGGAGCCGACGAGAAAGGCGTACCCTTGCTCGCTCCGCGGCTCCATCCCCTCGGGCGTGAGCGTATAGTCCACGATCGCAAGATCCCCGACGTCGGCAGCGCGCTCGACATTCCGGAACTCGGCGTGCTGCTCGCGAAGGTGCTCCAGGGTCTTCTGGAGGTCTTCATCGGTCACCGAGGTGGGCGAATGCTGCACGGAAACGCCCGTGTAGCTCCCCAGGCTGATCGCCGGCTTGATCTCCACCACCGCGGTGAATTTGAGGGGAGCGCCCTCCTCCAGCGTCACCTCGTGGAAATCCGGATCCTCCACGGGGTGGAGCTTCGTCTCGGCGAGCGCCTGACGATAGACCTGGGGAATCAGCCGCTGGGCCACCTCCCGGCGCACCTCGTCGGCGAAGTGCAGCTTGACGAGGTTTCGCGGAACGTGGCCCCTGCGGAAGCCCGGCAGCCGCGCCTGGCGACCCACGCGCCCGTAGGCCTCCTCCCACGCCTTCTGGACGAGGTCCTCCGGGGCCTCCACTTGGAGGCGTCGCTTGCAGGCCTCAAGCTCTTCGACGGCGATCTTCAGGAGGCGTCGCTTGCAGGCCTCAAGCTCTTCGACGGCGATCTTCATCGAGACGTATCCGAATGGTGCGAGAGGGGGGAGTTGAACCCCCAAGGGTTTTCACCCACTGGATCCTAAGTCCGACGACGTAGGTCTCGTCACTTGTCGCCATGAGAGGTCATCGTCGGTTTTCCGTGAGGTTGCAGCGTACCATGAATCGGCCCGGATCACCATGAGAAGCGGTGCTCCTCGATGTATAGGGCAAAGTGAAACGCGCTCCCGTGTAGCCTCACGAGAGGGCGTCCTGGTCCACGAGTGATCATAGCGGCTCGAGGGACTCCGGTACAAGTCCGAGATTTGGTATTTCAGACCTGCGGCGGGTCGGAAGAAGTACCTGTGCCTCGACCAGTATCTGGCCCTACCGGCGAATGAGCAGAGCGGCTGGACGCTTCCGCTCGCGTTGAACTCCCGGAACCCGCCGCGCGGCGGGTCCTTCCCTTCCCGCGAGCCTACCTGGGTGCGGGGGGAGGGGGTGGAGGCGGCGGCGCGCTCGCCGGTGGTGGGGGCGGCGGCGAAGGAGGAGGTGGAGGCGGCGCCCAGTAGCTCGGTCGATACGACGACCGCGTGACGCCGGGGATCTGATTCCCCTTGGCGTACATGCATTGCTGATAGGCCATGTCGTAGCGCCGCTGCGTCTCCGTGCCCGCGTATCCTGCAGCGCCGACACCAGCCGCTGAGCCGAGAAGCAGCCCATCGCCGGCACCGGCCGCCGCGCCGGCCGCCGGATTCCCCGCGGCGGCGCCGATGGCGGCACCCGCCGCAGCGCCCAGAGCGGTCCCGACCGCGGCGCTGGCGATCCCGCTCCCGCTCGAGGACTCGC
>JACQCL010000045.1 GCA_016201645.1 Candidatus Rokuibacteriota bacterium | reverse complement strand
GGGGTGGAAGAGTAGATCAGCGCGAGATCCTTCCTCCCGCCGGACTTGATGCCGCAGTGGATGCCGGACGCCAAAATCCCCGGAACCGCCGTGATCCCGCCCTCGAGCCACTCCGCTCCGGCCATACGGCTAAGGATACACCGGCGGGGCGCCCAGGCCCGTCCGCTCGTCCCACCCGTGCATCAGGTTGAGGTTCTGCACCCCGTTGGCGGCGCCCCCCTTCCCCAGGTTGTCAATCGCCGAGAGACAGACCGCGCGACGCGTCCGAGCATCCACGACGACCGCCACATCGCAAAAGTTGGAGCCGACCACGGCGCGGGTGGTGGGAAGCGTCCCCTCAGGGAGGACACGGACGAAGGGCTCCCCAGCATAAAATTCCCGGTAGCAGTCGAGGGCCTCTCTCGTACTGGCCGTCTTGGCGAGCGGCACCGAGGCGGTAGTGAAGAGCCCCCGGTTGAGCGGAACCAGGTGGGGCGTGAATCCAACAGTCACGGAGTGGCCCACCAGTGCCGACAGCTCCTGCTCGATCTCCGGCGTATGCCGGTGGGTGGCGACACCGTAAGCCTGGAGGTTCTCGTTGGCCTCCGTGTAGAGGTACATCGGCTCGACCTTTCGGCCCTGAGCGCCCGCGCCCGTGACGCCGGACTTCCCGTCGATCACGATCCCCTCGCCGCGCCCCCATCCCGCCTTCAAAAGAGGAGCAACGGCCAGCACAGCGCCGACGGGGTAGCAGCCGGGATTCGCCACGACCGACGCGGACGCGATCGCCTTCCGATGGAGCTCAGGCAGGCCGTACACCGCTTCGGCCAGCCCCTCCGCGTCCACGTGAGGGGTCTTGTACCAGGTGGCGTAGGCGCCTGCGTCCTTCAGCCGGTAATCGGCGGACAGGTCAATCACTTTGCGGCCGCACCGGCGGAGCAGAGGAACCGCCTTCTGGGATTCCATGTGCGGGAGCGCGAGAAAAACACAGTCGGCCTCTTTGGCAAGGCGCTCCGCATCGAGGCCCTGGAAGGAGAGCGTGGTGAGCCCTCTCAAATGAGGGTAAAGGGCTTCAAGCGGTTCGCCCTCCAACCGATCTGAGGTCGCGGCGATCACATGGACGTGAGGGTGGCCGAAGAGCAGGCGAAGCAGCTCGGCGCCCATGTACCCGCTGGCTCCGGCCACCGCGACCTTCAGCATGACGAATCGTGCAGAGGACGAGCTAGCGTTTTGAATACTGGAACTTCTGCCGGGCGCCGGGCTGGCCGTATTTTTTGCGCTCCCGCATCCGTGGATCCCGGGTCAGAAGTCCCGCCTTCTTCAACGGGACACGGAGCTTTTCGTCAAGGGACAAGAGTGCCCGCGCGATCCCATGCCGGACGGCGCCGGCCTGACCCGCAGGACCACCGCCCGCCACATTCACCAACACGTCCACCTGACCCAGCATGTTGGCGATCTGAAGAGGCTGGGAGATGATCATCCGGAGCGTCTCCCGGGGAAAGTACTCCTCGAAAGCGCGTCGGTTGACCATGATCGCCCCGGCCCCCGGACGTAGCCAGACCCGTGCCACCGACGTTTTGCGCCGGCCGGTTCCGTACACTCGCGTTGCCTCGGTCATATCGCTCCTCTAGGAAAGTTTCCCGGTAAGCCTGGCCAGAGGCTCAGGTTTCTGGGACGCGTGGGGATGCTCCGGCCCGCGGTACACCTTCAGCTTTTTGACCATCGCCCGGCCCAGGCGGCCCTTGGGCAGCATCCCCTGGACCGCCCACTCGATCACCCGCTCCGGATGAGTCTGAAGCATCCGCTCCGCGCTGACCTGCCTCAGCCCCCCGATGTAACCCGTATGCCAACGATAGGTCTTCGTCGTAAGCTTTCGCCCGGTCAACTGCACCTTCTCCGCGTTCACGACCACCAAATGATCTCCCACATCCAGGTGGAAAGCGAAGTGGGGCTTGTGCTTGCCTCGGAGAATCGTCGCCACGCGGGTGGCCAAGCGTCCGAGCACCTGACCCTCGGCGTCCACCAGATACCATTTCCGGTCGATCTGCTCGAATTCTTCCCGAGATGCGGCCATGCTCAAGCTCTCCGAACTCACCGAGTAATACTGCTCTCAGCCCCCAAAGTCGCAACGCTCTACGCTAATCGAAAAGGCTTGAAATGTCAAGCTAAAGCCCCGATCGCCCTTACCCGAGGGACTTCCCAGGCCAGGGACAGAGGGCACGCACAGGGCACTCAGGACAGAGAGGCTTCCGTGCCTGACAGACGCGCCGGCCGTGGGTCGTCAAGAGGTGGGTGATCCGCGTCCACTTCGGCCGGGGGACCACTTGGCAGAGTTGGGCGTGGACCTCCTCCGGATCATCGGCCTTGGCCAAGCCGAGCCGTTGGGACACCCGGAAGACGTGAGTATCCACCGCGATGGCCGGCTGGCCGTAGGCGTTGCCCAGCACGACGTTGGCCGTCTTACGGCCGACGCCGGGCAGCGCGATCAGTTCCTCAAGCGTGTCGGGAACCTGGCCTCCGTGCTTGGCGACGAGATCGTTTGCCATCCCAATGATGGCGCGGGCCTTCGCCTTAAAGAACCCTGTGGAGTGAATTTCTCGCTCGAGCCTTGCCAGATCGGCCCGAGCGTAGTCTGTGGCGGTCCGGTACCTCTTGAAAAGGAACTTCGTCACCTGGTTGACTCGCTCGTCGGTGCACTGAGCCGCGAGGATCGTGGCGACCAGAAGCTCGAGCGGGCTCGAGAAATCCAACGCGATCTCGGCATCCGGATACTCCCGCTCAAGAATTCGGACCAATTTCCTCGCCCGCGCCTTCTTTGCCGCGGGTGACTCAGCCATGGCTTCCTCCCCGTTCCGGGCTGCCGATCACGATGCGGCCCGGCTCCACACGGATCTCCCCCAACCTCAGAGCCAGCGGGAGCGCCGCCAGGCGGGGGCCGGGGTCGAAATGCCGAAGGACCCAGCGGGCAAGGAACCCCGGCAGCGGGACCCCGCCGAGGCTCAGCCGCTCCGCCCGAAGCGTGAGGGGCCCATTCCCATCTCACGCCGAGAGCCTCAGGCGCGCGGCCAGGTCAGGTCCCGACAGGTTCAACACCACCGAAACAACCCCCTCCTCAAGCCCCAGGCGCAACCCTCGAAGCCCCCGGAATGCGGTGAGAAACGCTCGAAGATCCTCCTCGGTGACGAGGAGGTGCTCCACGCGGAACCTTTCGATCGCCAACGGTTCGACGTCGCCCGAAGACACGAGCCGATAGGGGTTGATGCGCACACCCTCGAGCGTGAAGCGGAGCTCCGCGACACGGAGCTGAGCCCCGTTTCGGGAGAACTCGGCGATTCGCGCGCTTCGGGCTGCCACTTCGACCCGGCGGATCTCCCCCTTGAGGAGTGCATCCGGAGAGTACGCGAGATCCACCCGAAGCCCCTCCACCTCCCGGGCGTAGGGCTCGAGGAAACGCGCGATCCCCTGCTTGAGCTGGCGAGCGAGGTCGGCAGGGCCTACGTCGGTGACGGGCGTCAGCCTTCGCCGCCTGACGATCGCCGCGCTGCCATCAGGGAGCCGCCCCTGCCAGATAACAGGGAAGGCCCGCTCAAAGGCGGGATCGCCCGCTGCGAGCCGCTCCATAATCCGCCTGGGCTTGGCAATCGAGAACTCAGGCCCCTGGCTGCCCGTCTTGAGCACGATGAAGTCCACGCCCAGGGGATACTCGCCCCACGCGCGGGTCACCGTGAGAGGTAACCGGTCCCTCACGGCGTAATACCGGAAGTTCGCCGCCGAGAAGTAGTTGTCGTTCGGGACGACGCTCACGGTGACCGGGACCCCCGCCGCTTCCCGAGCGATGACATCGAGGATCTGGCGGTGGGGCCACTCAGCGGGAGACGGCGAAAATGAAGAAAGGAGCGTGATGCCAAACGGCGTCCAGCCCGGAGCCGGTGGGATCCCAAAAGCGGAGACGCCGACCTGAACGATCGAGGCGAGGATCGCGACACCCGCGAGCGCGCGCCGCCAAGCTGGCGCCAGGGCCCGCAGACTCGCTGCTCCAATGAGGGCGCCAACGGGGAGAATAGGCAGGACGTAGCGGAGGTCTTTGTTCCGGATGAAGAGAAAGACGCCGAAGGGGACGAGCGAGGCGGCCCAGAGCAGGCCGCGCGCCCGCGGCTCGCGAGCTAGTGCCAGAAGACCCCACGCGAATAGCAGAGCTGCCAGGAGGCCGAACATGGGCAGGAGAGCCCGGGGGTAGATCAAGAGCGACGAGGTCGTGAATGCCTCCGGATACCCTGCCTGAGCTGCCTGTTTAAAGGAGCGGTTAGCAATTTGCATGGGCAGGCCGAAGAGCCGGGGACCGTACCAGGGCAGGCTGAGGAGGCTGCCCAGCAGAAGGGCCAACGCGAGGTTGAGCCCGCGCCTGCCGCGGTCATGCGCGCGGAACGCCCGCCCAATAACAAGGGCAAACGGCGCGAAGAGATAGACCGCGAACGGCGGTTTGACCAGCATCCCGAGGGCCAAGGCCAGACCCATGGTGATGGACCACGAACGTCGGGAGAAATCGTCGGTCCTCACCAGGATGAGGAGCGCGAGGACAGCTACTGCCGCGAGCGGGAGATCAAGCTGGAACTTGGTGCCCGAGTACACCACGAACGGTGCAGCACCGAAGAGCAGAGCCGCCAGGAGGCCGGTGGGCCCGTCGAACAGGTGACACCCGAGGAGGAAGATGGAGACCAGGGCCAGCCCCAGAAAGCCGAGCATCACCGCCTGAGAGGTCAGCGGGGTGATCGGGTACAAGAAGTACACAAAAGCAGCGCCGCAGGGGACCACCGGGGGGTAGAAAGAGGACATCTCGAGGATCTTGCCGGCCCCCCTCCACCCCTGTTCCGACAGGATCTGGTGGCAGCGAACGGCCCGCTCCAGGTGATTGGCGTAGTCCCACTCCGGCGGGCGGCGGTCCACCGTCACCCAGATTCCGACGACGAGAACCAGGGACGCGAAGAGACCGGCCAACAACAGCCAGTCCCTCAGGGAAGGTTTCACGGATGCGTAGCCCTCTCGCAGATCAACGACGCGCGACCATCAGGACGGAGACGCCGAAGGGAAGGTCAGTCCAGCGGAGCAGCCTCGCCTCCAAGGAGAAGACGCCGGCCAGGACCGCGTTCAAGGGCCGAGCGGGACGGACGAGGTCGTGGCCCCGCGCCCCGCGCCAGCGTCGGAGGAGCCGCAGGCCGACAACGGCCGGGGCGAGGAGCGTGTTGAAATAAGTGACACGGAGCGGGTGGAAGCCGGCCTCCCGCGCTACCCGCCGCAGACTGCGAGCCGTGTAGCGTCTCCGGTGTCCGAGGACCTCATCGTGGGAACTCCACAGCCACGGGTAGGCGGGCACCGTGCAGACCAGGAATCCGCCCGGTCTCAGGACGCGCGCCACAGCCTCAAGTGCGCCCCGGTCATCCTCGATGTGCTCTAGCACATCGAGGAGAAGAGCCCCGTCGAACGCCTCTGCACCCAGCGGCAGCTGATCCGGCAGCGCGCCCCGAAGAACGGTGAACCCGCGCCGGCGAGCCACCTCCAGGAAATCCGCCGAGGCCTCGACCCCCACGACCTCGCCGAACTCTGCCGCGGCCGGCAGGAGTGCCCCGCCGCCACAGCCGATCTCGACCAATCGGAGCCCACCCGCCGGAAGCGTCGTCCGCAGCACGCCCCGGAGCACCGCTTGCCGCCCGAGGAACCACCAGTGGTGCTGGTCCTCCTGGACGTGAGTGGCGACGTAGCCCTGATCCATGCGCGTTAACGGATCGCCGGGGATCGCTCACCGGTCAAGCCCCCGAGGAATCGGCCGATCCTCTCCAGTCCTTCCCGAATCCGTGGAAGCGAATTGGCGTAGGAGAAGCGGAGATACCCTTCCGCGTTCCGGCCGAAGTCGATGCCGGGCGTGACACCCACGTGAGCCCTTTCGAGGATCTGGAAGGCGAGCTCGTAGGAGTTTCGGGTGAACCGCTTCGCGTTCGCCAGCACATAGAAGGCGCCCGTGGGCTCCGGCCCCACCCCCAGTCCGATCTCGCGCAGGCCTGCGATCATCGCCCGACGGCGCTCGTCGAAGATCCGACGAAACCGGGCCACATCCTCCGCCGCTTCCTTGAGCGCCGCGACTCCTGCCCACTGGACGAACTCGTTCGTGGAAATGAAAAAGTTCTGAAAGGTCTTCTGGAGCGTGCGGATGAACGGCGTGGGGACGATCAGGTAGCCGAGCCGCCAGCCTGTCATGGCGAACGCCTTGGAGAAGCCGTTCAGGACGAACGCGTGATCGGTGAACTCGAGAATTGAATGCTCCCTCCCCACGTACGTGAGCCCGTGGTAGATCTCGTCGGAGACCACCCAGGGACCCACCTCAGCGATCTCGGCCATGCGATCAGGCGACACCACGGTGCCGGTTGGGTTGGCGGGTGAGTTCACGAGGATAGCCTTGACTCGCGGCGAGAGCCGCTCCCGGATGGCGCCGGGCGGGTACTGGAATCCGTCCGCTTCCTCGACGTTGACGTACACCGGTTCCCCCTCCGCGTAGCGGAGAAAATTGGGATAGCACGCGTAGTGGGGATCCGAGAGGACCACCTGGTCCCCGGGATTGAGCAGAATCGTGAACAAGAGCAGCATCGCGGGCGAGGTCCCCGGCGTCACCAAGATCTGCTCGGGAGACACCTCGACCCCGTAGCGCGCCCGGTAGTGCTCGGCGATCGCCTCCCTGAGCGGCAGGATGCCGAGGCTGTGCGCATACTTCGTCCGCCCGTCCCTGATCGCCTTCTGCGCAGCCTCCTGCACCACCGGCGGCGTCTCGAAGTCGGGCTCGCCGAACTCCAGGTGAATGACGTCTGCCCCCTGCCGCTCCAGCTCCTGGGCGCGATCAGCCACCTCGACAGCGAGGAACGGGTCGATCTCCCGGGCCCGGCGCGCGACGGAACCGGGGGCGCTCATCCCCCTCACCGCTCCTGACGGCCTCTGGCGAGGGAGAGCCGAGCCGCCAGAATTTGCCACAGCATGCGGGGGCCGTCGGTCAACACGCTGACCTTGCTCCCGGGTTGGTCCGCCCAGTTGATCGCCACCTCGGTGATCGCATACCCACGGCGCTGGGCGAGGAGGAGCAGCTCGACGTCAAAGCCGAACCCGTCGGTGGTCAGCGAGCGGAAGAGATCCTCGGCCACCGGACCCCGGAAGCACTTGAAGCCGCACTGGGAATCGGCAATCCGGCTGAGTCCCAGTCGCGCCACCAGCCAGTTGAAGACCTTCCCGGCCCACACCCGGTGCCGCTTCGCCTGGACCGACACCGCAGGGTCCACCAGCGCCCGTGACCCGATGACAATATCGGCCCCCGCCTGGAGCGCCGGGAGGAGCCGTTTGACCTCTACGATCGGGGTCGCCCCATCGGCGTCGGCGAACAGGCGGAAGGCGCCTTGGGCGTTGACCATCCCGACCCTGACCGCATAGCCCTTCCCGCAGTTTCGGGGAAGCGCGATCAGCCGGACCCGGCGAAGGATCGCCTGGAGCTCGCGCACCCGCTCCCTGGTCGAGTCCCGGCTCCCGTCGTCCACCACAATCACCTCGTACGCCTCCCCCCGCTCCTCGAAGAACGCGACCACCTCATGCAAATATTGAGGGAGGCGCTGCTCTTCGTCATACGCGGGGATCACGACCGACCAGCGGATCTCGTCACCCAGCCTCATGGTCGCTCGAACCCGATCAGAAACGGGCGGGGATCTCCGGGCGACGCCGGCGCCGAGCCACCCCGGTCTGCTGTGCCGCGCGGGCCACTGCCTGGGTCACGGCTGGGACGACCTTCTTGTTGAAGACGCTCGGGATGATGTATTCCGCCGTGAGCTCATCCGGCGTCACGCACTCCGCGATGGCACGCGCGGCCGCCAGCTTCATCTCATCGTTCACCATCCGCGCCCGACACTCCAGCATCCCGCGGAAGAACCCGGGAAAGCACAGCACGTTATTGATCTGGTTCGGATAGTCCGACCGGCCCGTGGCCATCACGGCCACATGACGCAAGGCCACCTCGGGCTGAATCTCCGGCACCGGATTGGCCATGGCAAACACGATGGGTCGCTTCGCCATGCTCTTGACGTCCTTGACCGTCAACACCCCAGGCACCGACAGCCCGATGAACACGTCCGCCCCTTCGATCGCATCGGCCATCCTCCCGCGGAGGTTGCGCGGATTCGTCGCCCCCGCCACCCACCGTTTCATGAAGTCCATCCCGACCGCTCGTCCGCGGAAGAGGATGCCGTGCTCGTCCACGCCGATCATGTGGCGGATCCCGAGCGAGAGAAGGATCTTGATGGTGGCCGTGCCGGCCGCTCCCACTCCGCACACCACCACTTTGAGTTTCTTCGGGTCCTTCCGGACGATGCGGAGCGCGTTGAGCAACGCTGCAAGCACCACCACCGCGGTTCCGTGCTGATCATCGTGGAAGACCGGAATCTCCAGCTCCTTTCGCAGGCGTTCCTCCACCTCGAAGCATCGCGGAGCGGAGATGTCCTCGAGGTTGATTCCGCCGAACGGCGGCGCGATCAGCTTGACGGTCTCGACGATCTTGTCAGGGTCCTTGGTCGCCAAACAGATGGGGAACGCGTCAACCCCGGCGAACTCCTTGAAGAGCATCGCCTTGCCTTCCATGACCGGCAGCGCCGCCTCCGGCCCAATGTCGCCCAGCCCCAAAACCGCGCTGCCATCGGTCACGACCGCGACGGCGTTCTGCTTGATCGTCCAGGTGAAGGCGCACTCCCGGTCCTCCCGGATGGCGAGGCAGACGCGGGCCACCCCGGGCGTGTACGCCATGGAGAGGTCATCGCGCGTCCGGATGGGAACCTTGCTGCGCACCTCGATCTTGCCACCCAGGTGCATCATGAAGGTCTGGTCCGAAACGCTGAGCACCCGCACTCCCCCGGTCGCGCGGAGACGGCTCAGGATCTCCTGGCCGTGCTCGCTATCGCGAGCTTTGATCGTCAGGTCCCGGACCACCCGTTCCCGCGTCACCTCGACAATGTCCACCGCCCCGATGTCCCCTCCGGCTTGGCCGATGACCGACGTCACCCGCCCGAGCATCCCGGGACGGTTGCGAATCTGCAGTCGGACCGTCAGGCTATAGCTCGCGCTCGGGACAACGGCCATATCCGCCGTTCCCCCGGAACCCTGCGGACGACGCACCCTCATCGGCGCCCGCGCCACTGGACCGCCCCCTTTCCCTCCACGACTTCTTGATACCGAGCGAGGACGAAGAGCAAGTCGGCCAGGCGGTTCAGGTATTTGAGGACCTCTGGATTGTCGAGGAAGCCCGCCTCCCGCAGCTCCACCACCCGCCGCTCGGCGCGCCGCGCCACGGCCCGGCCCCAGTCGAGGAGAGCGGGGATATACGAGGACGAGCCCGGAATAATGAACGCGCGCGGCAGCTCGATCTTCGCCAGCCGCTGGTCGATCAGCGATTCCAGCCGCACTGTGTGCTCCGGTGTGATCTGCTGGACGGCGAACCGCGAGCGGTCTTCTGGCGCCGTGGCCAACTCGGCGGCGAGCAGGAAGAGATCCTCCTGGAGGGAATGGATCACAGCTTGGAGATCGGGATCATGGGTGACGGCCCGAACCACGCCCAGGATTGCGCACACTTCGTCCAGGCTGCCGTAGGCTTCAGGGCGCGGATCCGACTTCGAGATCCGCTGGCCTCCGAAGAGGCTCGTCTGTCCCTCGTCACCCTTCTTCGTATAAATCTTCACCATATCGGCAGTTTTGACGATAAATCCCGGGCTCCGTGGCTGTCAACCAAATTCCCCTGTGGCTCTCCGCTTGTCGTTTCATCCCGAGAGGTCAGACCGTTGACCGCACCCGCCCTCCGTGGTATCAGGGAAAAAACTCCCGGGAGGAATTGCCCGCCTTGTTCTGGATGGCCCTCCTGCTCCTCGTTCTGACCGCCGCGACGAGCGCAGCGGCCCAGCCGAAGGCATACGTGGTGAGCGCGGGCAGAAGCCAAGTGATATTCGAGGCGAGCTATCCTCTCGGTGATTTCACAGGGACGACGGAGAAAGTCGCTGGAGAGTTCCGGATCAACCCCGACAACGTGACTCAGGGCATCACCGGCAGCGTCACCATCAACCCGGGAGACCTCAAGACCGGCCTCGACGGGAGGGACAGAGACCTGAAGAAAGCGCTCGAGGCAGACGCGTATCGGGAGATCCGCTTCAAGGTGCATGAAGTCCGGGCCTCGTTTCCCTCCTTGACCGAGCGGGCGGACATCAGCCTCCAGATCAGCGGGGCGATGCTCATCCGGGGACTCGAGCGCGTGATGACGTGGACGGGGCGCGCGCGACTCGAAGAGGGAATGATCTGGGTGCGCGGCGAGGCGGAGCTCCGGATGACCGACTTCGGGATCATGCCTCCCCGGAAGCTCTTCCTGGCCGTGAGCGACAGCGTCCGCGTGAGCTTCGACCTCAGGCTGGCTCCGAAAGAGTGAGGCGCGTCAGGGCAGGCGCGCCAGCGTTCGCCTCAGGAGGTCGAGCACCAGCGTAGCCGCCCGGATCTTCATCGAGGGCAGGTCCCCCCCAAACCGGTACTCACGACTTTCTACGCCCCCATCGAGCGCCGCGGCCAGCCCCACCACGGTGACGGGAGGCTCGGTGGCGCGGTCTCCCTCAAACACGGTCGCGCCGCCCACCCGAACGTCGTGCCACGCCCGAACGCGGTCGGCGAGAATCCGGGCTTTCACCTCGGCGCTGGACCCCCGGGGAAAGTCCGCCCCCAACCGTCCCGCGCCCCCCTCATCGCCCAGGACGATCCCGCCGGCGAATCCCCGGCCGAGCCCTTGAGAGAGGCGATCGGCTACCGCCCCTGCGCTCCCCCACTCTGCCACCGCGACGCGAGCGCCCAGACGCTGAACGTGGGCCAAGATCACGCCCTCCAGGGTCTCGGCGTCAACCCCGAAGATCAGATCTCCAAGCCGCCCCCGGATCGCGGCCTCGACGGGCTCGATGAGGCGCTGGGCCGTCTCCGCGTCGGGCCCCTTGGCGGCGATACGAACGTCAACCTGGCCGAGGTGGGCGAGGGTCCCGACAGTTGGGTTTCTCCCCTTTTCCATGAAATCTGCCAGCAGCTCGCCGATCCCGCTTTCTCCCAGCCCGACGACTCTCAGAACCCGAAGACGGATTTCGCCCTTGAGGCCGTAGCGCTCGCGGAGATAGGGCACGACTCGCGTGACGAGCAAGTGCTCCATTTCCCGGGGAACCCCCGGCAGGGTAATCACGCAACGGTCACCGACCTCCACGATGAAGGCCGGCGCAGTGCCGACCGGGTTTTCGACCGGGATGGCCCCCCGAGGAACGAAGGCCTGACGCCGGTTGGAGGGGGACAGCTTGAAGCCACGCGCCCGGAAGAACGCTTCGATTTGAGTCATCAGCTGCTGGGAGAAGACGAGCTCCCGGCTGGTGGCCAGGGCCACGGCTTCGCGCGTCACGTCGTCGGCCGTGGGGCCAATCCCCCCGGTGGTGATGACGACCTCGGACCGCTCCAAGGCCTGGCGGAGAACCGCGACCAGGCGGGCCAGGTTATCTCCAACCGCTGTCTTGTAATAAAGGTCTAGCCCGATCCCCGCCAGATGGCGGCTAATGACCGCAGAGTTGGTGTCTACGATTTGGCCCAGGAGGAGCTCGGAACCGATGCTCACGATTTCGGCCTGCATGGACGCCCCATTATAGATCACTTGGTGAATACGGGGAGGGAACCCCGCGTCCTACTGCCGCGAAGTTTCTAATCCGCCGGAACGGCGTTTGGCGGAACGCTCGGTGTCACAGACCGGTTAAATTTTAGGGGGAGGCCACTGAATCCGTTGGGGTTAAGAAACGCTCTAAATATATGGGTTCCCGCCCCCCGGCCTTGGGGGAGGGGCCAGGAAGGAAGAAGCAAACGCGATGAGCTTCAAAGAGCCGCTTGAGGAGGGGGTCGGAGCGGCGCTCGCTTCTGAGACAGGGCCGCCTCCCTCTGGTCTTCGCTCCGAGCTGCACGAGACCGGGGCTGTCCCGATCGAAGAGGAAGATTCTGCCACGGCGACGGCCCATACGGAAGATCCCGTGCGCCTGTATCTCAGGGAAATCGGCAAGGTCTCCCTCCTGACCGCCCAGGAGGAGGTCAAGATCGGCCAGCGGATCGAGACCGGTCAGACGGGGCTGCGGCGCGCCCTGGCCGGGATTCCACGAGCGGTCCAGGCGCTCTTAGAGCTTGCCGACCGCGTGAGGCGGGGGGAGCTGCCCCTGGACGAACTGATTCTGCTCCCCGAGGGGGGTGAACCCGAGCCGGACGAGATCAAGCCCATGCTGGCGGCGTTCAGCCGGATCCGGCGCCTGGAACGGGAGATCGGTCGGCTCCAGACCGCCCTCAAAGATCGCCGCCGGTCAAAGAGCACCCGGGCCGCATACCAGCGCTGGATCGCTCAGAACCGGGAGCAGATTCAGACGATTGTCGGCGGCCTCCCCCTCAAGCCGGCCCTCGTTGATGACCTCCTGGCGGAACTTCGCAGGCCTCTTGCCCCTCTTCAGGTCCTGCACGCGAAAGGAAGGGTCAGCCACCGGGGGAAGGCCGGTCGGCAGGTTCGCGAGGTGGAGGCGTTCCTGGGGCTGCCCTGGCGTGAACTCCTCGAGAGGGTCCGCCAGATCGACGAGCACGATCGGATCGTGCGCCAGGCCAAGCGCGAACTGATGGAGGCTAACCTCCGGCTGGTTGTCTCGGTCGCGAAGCGCTATCTGGGGAGCGATCTCTCCCTGCTGGATCTGATCCAGGAAGGCAACGTGGGGCTGATGAAGGCGGTGGATCGATTCCAGTATCGGCGCGGGTTCAAGTTCTCAACGTACGCGACGTGGTGGATCCGTCAGTCGATTACCCGCGCCATCGCCGACCACTCCCGGACGATCCGAATGCCCGTCCACATGGTTGAAACGCTGAACCGGATCTCCCGGGTGAGCCGAAATCTGGCCAGCGAAAAGGGGCGCGAGCCGACGCCGGAGGAGCTCGCTCAGCGGGCGGGGGTCCCGGCTCAGAAAGTGCGGCTGATCCTCGAATCGTCCCGGAAGCCGCTGTCCCTCGAAACGCCAATCGGCGAGGACTCCCAGCTCGGCGACTTCCTCGAGGACAAGAACGTCGGCTCCCCGAACGACTCCCTCCTCGGCCGGGATCTCGAAGTCCAAGTGGAACGGGCCTTGGCGACTCTCTCACCGAAGGAGCGGGAGATCCTACGACTCCGCTTCGGGATCGGCGCGGCGAGCGAGCACACGCTGGAGGAAGTCGGCCAGCGCTTCGCGGTGACGCGCGAGCGCATCCGCCAGATCGAGGCCAAGGCCCTCCGGAAGCTGCGCCACCCCTTGCGCGGCCGTGCCCTCAGAGCGTTCGTCGAAAATTAAGAAAGAAAAGCCCCGAGCGCTCGGAATGCTCTCGACCTCGCCGTCCGTCAACCTTTCGAGGCCGTTCCTCGGGGGACCTGGCATCCCAAGTCCGCCCTCCCGACCTCAACCGACCGTTGGTTGGCGACTGCCGGCAACCCCGAAGCCGCCCAGGGCGATCTGACCGTACCGCCGATCTGAACGCCTGTCAAGCCCTCCCATCGTTCAGGGCCGGCCCACCCCCTCACTCCAGCAGCGCCACAGTTTCCCCTTCCTGGACCGTGTCGCCCTCCTTGGCCCTCACCTCGGCCACGGTTCCCGCGCGCGGCGCCTCGACGGGAATCTCCATCTTCATAGACTCGAGGACGATGATCAGATCCCCGGCCCCAACCCTGTCGC
>JACQCL010000047.1 GCA_016201645.1 Candidatus Rokuibacteriota bacterium | reverse complement strand
GTCAACGTCGGGCACGGCAGGGAAGAGCTGGCTCAGACCGCCATGACTCAGATGAAAGAGCTGGCCTACTTCTCGCACTACGTGGGCTCGTCGAACATTCCTGCCATTACCCTGGCGGACCGGCTGGTCAGCCTCGCCTACAAGAACATGCAGGGCGTCTTCTTCACCTGCGGCGGCGCCGAGGCCAACGAGTCGGCCTTCAAGACCGCGCGCTTCTACTGGAAGGCCAGGGGCAAGCCCGATAAGGTGAAAGTCATCGCGCGGCGCGAGGCCTATCACGGCACCACCCTTCAGGCGATGAGCGCCACCGGCATGGCCACCTACTGGCCGATGTTCGAGCCGCGGGTGCCCGGCTTCCTCCACATCCAGCCGCCCTATGCCTACCGCTTTCAGGGGGCGAGGCCCGGGGAGACGGTGGGCCAGGCGGCCGCGCGCGAGCTGGAGGAGGCGATTCTCCGCGAAGGGCCGGAGACTGTCGCCGCGTTCATAGCCGAGCCCATCATCGGCGGGGGCGGCCTGATCGTCCCCCCCGACGATTACTTCCCCCGGATCCGGGAGATCTGCACGAAACATCAGGTGCTCTTCATCGCCGACGAGGTCATCACCGGCTTCTGCCGGACCGGTCACTGGTTCGCGCTCACCCACTGGGGCGTCGAGCCCGACATCATGTCCTTCGCCAAGGGCATCACCTCCGGCTACCTGCCGCTCGGCGGGATCATGGTCACGCGCGAGATCAAGGACGCCATGGACTCGGTGCCGCCGGATCAGCGCTGGATGCACGCTTACACGTACTCGGGGCATCCGACCTGCTGCGCCGTGGGACTCAAGAACCTCGAGATCATGGAGCGAGAGCGGCTCTGGGAGAACGCCGCCCGGATGGGCACGCGCCTCTTCGAAGGGCTCAAGCAGACATTCGCCAGCCACCCGCACGTGGGAGACGTCCGGGGCGGGAAGGGGCTCCTGGCCGGCATCGAGCTCGTGGCCGACCGCGCCACGAAGGCCCAGTTCCCGGCCGATCAGAAAGTGGGGCCGCGGGTCCCCGCCGAGATGCTCAAGCGGGGCGTGGTGACCCGGATCCGCGGCGAGTCCATCTTCTTCGCCCCGCCCCTGATCGTGACCGAGGCCCAGGTGGACCGGCTGATCTCGGTGGCGCGGGACGCGGTGAAAGCCGTTCTCGGCGTCTAGCGTTGGGAGTACACTAGGGGGGACCATGGCAGAAACGCTCACCCTGGAGCAGGTCCTCTCCCGGCTGGCCCGCGAGGGAGAGCTCTACGAGCGGCTTCCTGAGGGGCGCGTGCGCTGCTATGCGTGCGGCCACCGCTGCCTGATCCTCCCCGGCCAGAAGGGAATCTGCAAGGTTCGCTGGAACGAGGACGGTCGGCTCATGGTCCCCACTGGGTACGTGGCCGCCCTCCAGCTTGATCCCATCGAGAAGAAGCCGTTCTTCCACGCCTATCCCGGCGCGCGCGCGCTGTCCTTCGGCATGCTCGGATGTGACCTGCACTGTTCTTACTGTTTCCGGGGGGATACCCCGGTTCTGACGCCGACGGGGGCGGTCGCGATCAAGGCGGTCTTCGATGAGGCATCTGAAGCGATTGTCACTCCCGACGGTGAGATCAGATTTCCTCAAGGGGTGCAGGTCATCACGGCATCCGGAGCGGTGAGGCGCGGCACCAAGGCATTCAGCCACGCCTACCGGGGCCCCTTGTCGGTCATCCAGCCCATGTACCTGCCGGCCATCCGTTGCACTCCGGACCATCGCTGGCTGGCGACCACGGACCCGGGCGGCGGTGGAGTTGAGGATGTCCGGGCGGCTGATCTCACCCCGAATCATTTCCTGCTCGTTCCTAAGCCGTCGTTCGGGGGAGAGGGGATCATACTCGACGTCACAGATCTCTTGAAGCACGTTACCCCGACCTTCGCGATCCCTCGCTCTTTGTCTGAGCAAGAAACCCGGGGCATCATGGAGGCGTCCGAGAGGGGGGAATCCTCTCGGGCAATCGGGGCTCGCCTTGGGAGGGATCCGTCGTACATCCGGCACGTGAGGAGCAAGGTCAGACGCGGCCGGTGGGTGTACGAAAAAACCCACGGAATCATGATCGAGGAAGAACGGGTCAGGTTCCCGAACGAACGACGCCCCGGAATTCCGCGATTTCTCCCGCTCGACAAGACGTTTGCCCGGCTCCTTGGCTTCTATTGCGCCGAGGGATCAGTGATTCGTTCGAAAAACAGGCCGAACAGTCTGGACCTTGTCTTCAGCTTCGGCCACTCTGAGGAGGCAGCCAGGAAGGAAATCAAGCACTCGTTGCAACTGTTGTTCGGCGTCCATCCGTAAATCCTCGATGGCGCTCGTCTTTGAGGCGCTGTGCGGGAAGGGGGCGGCTGGCAAGCGTATACCGGCCGAGATCTTCGCCGCCGACACGTCTGTCCAGGAGGCGTTCCTTGACGCCTACCTCGCGGGTGATGGTCACGAGTACGCGGGCGGGAAGCTGAGCGTGACCACGGTCTCCCGCGGTCTCGCTTACGGGGTGGCCTTGTTGATTCTCCGCCTGGGGCATCTTCCCTCCATCTATGTAACCTCAGTCGGTGCCGAGGGAGAGATCCAAGGGCGCCCTGTTCGCCGCCATCCAGAGCAGTTCAGCGTGGTCTGGCACCGGGACCGTCGAAGCTGGCAAAAGTTCCGAGAGGTCGGGAACCACTTCTTGATCCCAGTCAAGTCGGTGGCCAGCGAGCCTTTCGAGGGGGATGTGTATAACCTCGAGGTCGAAGAGGAGCATTCCTACGTAGCGGGGTTCTGCGCGGTGAAGAATTGCCAGAACGCGTTGACCTCCCAGGCGCTCCGAGATCCGGCGATGGGCGTGCCGCCACAAGAGGTCACTGCCCACGAGATCGTGAATTTCGCCTTCCACAATCGCGCGCGCGTGCTGACCTCCACGTACAACGAGCACTTGATCACGAGCGAGTGGGCGGTGGAGGTCTTCAAGGAGGGGAAAGCGCGCGGGCTTACCTGCTCGTACGTTTCCAATGGGAACGCTACCGCGGAGGTGCTGGACTATATCCGGCCCTACGTGGATCTCTACAAGGTGGACCTCAAGTCCTTCGACGACAAACACTACCGCCAGCTCGGCGGGGTGTTGAAGACGATCCTCGAAGGGATCCGCATGATCCATAGGCAGGGGTTCTGGCTCGAAATCGTGACGCTGGTGATCCCCGGGTTCAACGATTCCAACGAAGAGCTGCGAGAGGTCGCCCAGTTCCTGGTCTCGATCTCTCCCGACATTCCCTGGCACGTGACCGCGTTCCACAAAGATTACAAGATGAGGGATCCGGCCAACACAACGGCCGAGACGCTGGTCCGCGCCGCCGAGATCGGGGTGGCCGAGGGGCTCCGCTACGTCTATGCCGGCAACCTGCCGGGGCAGGTTGGGCCCTTTGAAAACACCTACTGCCCGTCCTGCAAGGCGCTCCTGATCAAGCGGGTGGGCTACACGATTCTGATGAACCTCTTGACGCCCACGGGCGGGATCTGCCCCTCCTGTTTGTCAAAAATTCCAGGGGCTTGGAGCTGAAAATTTTTTAAGTTGAACTACTCGTCTTGTGTATAGTATAGGTTTTTGGAGGTAACCTGCCATGGACCGTCATCAGCGACTTGCCATCCTTGCCGAAGCCGCGAGCGATGACCGCGAGCATGGGCTCCCCAAGGGGCCGAATCGACCCGGGGATCCG
>JACQCL010000021.1 GCA_016201645.1 Candidatus Rokuibacteriota bacterium | reverse complement strand
GTCCCCGGGGGGATCTCCGAAAGGTCGGCGACCTTCACGAACGGCACCGCCATGACTTCACCCTATCGCTCGCCGACGACGAAGTGAAGGCCTGCCAGTTTGAGGCGAATGGCGTCAACCTCTTCCTTTCGCGCCGCCGTCGGGTGCTCGGTCACCAGAGCCAGGGCCGCCTGGAGATGGCCGATGGCCTCCTGGTTGCCCCCCACGGCCACCGCGCCCTCAGCCGCAGTGACCAAGTACGGCAGCGCCCGCACCCGCCGGTCGCTCTGGGCCCAGTGGTAAGCGAGCTGATCGCAAACCTCCTCGGTACGGCCCCGGTACAGTTGCTCCAGCATGTCGGCGGCTCGCCTGTGGCGCGTTTGGCGCTCCGCCTGAAGGAGCGCGCCGTACGCCACCTCCTGGGTCAACACATGGCGGAAGGCCAGGCTGGCCACCGGGCCCTCGGCCTGGCGGTCGAGGAATCCTCGCCGCTCAACCAAGGCCAGATCCTCCTCGAAGCGATCGGGAGACGATAACGCGCGGAGGTGGGCGAGCGGAAACTGCTTGCCCAGCACGGCCGCGTCGGCAAGAAGCTCGCGGGCTGAAGCGGGGAGCCGGTCGATCCGCGAGGAGATCAAGGCGCTGATGGTGGACGGGATGACGCCCTCCGCCCCTTCACGGAGCTCGTACGCCCCACGGTCGAGCACCAGGTCGCCTCGCTCCCTGAATGCCCGCACGAGCTCCTCGACGAAGAACGGGTTCCCTTCCGACCGCGCCGCCACGGTCCGGCGCAGGCGCTCGCTGGCCGGGTAGGGTTCTACCTGTCCGTCCACCAGCGCGTGGATGTCTTCCGCCGACAAGGCCTTCAGAAAGATCTCTCGAACACGGCCCAGCTCGAGATTGCTCCCCGCCAAGGGAAGGCGAGACGTCATCAGGAGCATGAGTGGGAAGCTCCGGGCCTCGAGCGCCAGGTGCCGGAGCAGCTCCTCCGACGACGGATCGAGCCAGTGGAGATCTTCGATCACGAAAAGCCTCGGCGACCGACAGCACTCGGCCCTGACCCAGCCGACCACGGCCTCACGCAACTGATCTCTCCGATCATCCGGTGCTTGGGCCTGCCTCTGGGAGAGAGCTTCGCACGAAGTCCCCAGGACCGAGAGAATCTCCGGCGCAAGGGTTGCGAGCTCAGGCGAGAGGTCCCACAACCGGCGATGTAGCTGGTCTCGCGTAGCGGAGAGATCCGCGCCCGGATCGATGCCGGCCAACTGGCGGAGGAGCTGGCGGAAGGCGAAGTAGGCCGCACCCCGGGTGTGGGAGAAGGCCGCCCCCTCGATCCGGTCCCCAATCCCCAGGTTCCGCTGGAACTCGTAGGCGAGCCGCGACTTCCCGATACCAGGCTCCCCAACCAGGCAGATGGCCTCTCCCTGACCATGACACACGCGCTCCCAGCACTCGCCGAGGGCGAGGAGCTCGGCCTCTCGCCCTCGAAAGGGGGAGATACCGCGCCGCAACGAGGCCTCCAGGCGCGAGAGGACCGTCCCCTCCCCTTCGAGCACATAGGCCTCCACCGGGTCCGGCACGCCACGCACGCGCATCGGGCCTAACGACCTGAAGCGGAAATATCCCTCGCCGAGCCGATACGTGGGCGCCGCCACCATGATCATCCCAGGGTCCGCTGCCTGCTGCATCCGCGCCGCAAGATTCGTGGTCAGCCCCTGGGCGGTGTAATCCATCCTCAGGTCATCGCCGATGGCCCCCACGACGACCGGACCGCTGTTGAGCCCGAGTCTCACCTGGAATGACAGCCCCTTGTCACGTCGAAGCGCAGCCGCGTACTCTCTGAAGCCTCGCTGGATCTCTAGTGCCGCGTGCAGCGCGCGCCGGGCGTGGTCCTCATGAGCAATCGGCGCCCCGAACAGCGCCATGATGCCGTCTCCGGTGAACTGGTTGACGGTCCCCTCCCAGTGATGGACAGCATCAAGCATCAGCTGGAACGCCCCGTCCATCACCGCGTGAAATTCCTCGGGGTCAAGGACACCGGCCAGCTCGGTCGAGCCCTGGACATCCACGAAGAGGACAGTGACCTCCTTGCGCTCGCCTCTGAGGGCCCGTCCCTCGGTGAGGATTCGCTCGGCGAGGTGGTGGGGGGTGTAGGAAACTGGAGCGCGCCTGTCGCCTGCTCTGGCGGATGGAGTCGGGGTCAGAGCCGTCCCGCAGCCGTCGCAGAAGCGAGCGCCGGGAGGGACGCCACGGCCGCAGGAGGGACACCGCGCCTCGAGCGGGCGACCACAGGCGGTGCAGAAGCGCGCGCCCTCTCGATTGTCGTGACCGCACGCGGGGCAGTTCACGACCCGGCTACTCCTCCCTGAGCCCCGCGTCCACGGCCATCGCCAGCGTGGTGGCAAGGTTCCAGTAAGCCGCAACCCCGATCATTTCTAATATCTCATCCTTAGAGAATCCGGCACCCTCCATCTCGCGGAAGTCTTCGGGCTTTAGCCCTTGAGGGTCGCGCGCGACCCGGAGGGTGAACTCGACGAAACGCCGGTCCCGTTCGGGGAGCGGTAGCGCAGCCGGCACT
>JACQCL010000046.1 GCA_016201645.1 Candidatus Rokuibacteriota bacterium | reverse complement strand
GTTCAGCGCTCCGGCCTCTACTTCATCATGCTGACCTTCGCGCTGAACCAGATGTTCTACTTCATCGCGTACCAGTGGACGACCGTGACGGGGGGCGAGGACGGGATGCCGGGGATCGGTCGGCCGGTGTTGCTGGGTGTGGACTTCGGCCAGCCGCTAGCCTACTACATCTTCGTCGCCGTACTCTTCCTGATCTCGCTGTGGGTCATGAAACGGATCGTTGAATCGCCCCTTGGCAAGATCCTCCAGGCCATCCGGGAAAACGAGGTGCGCGCCCAAGCGATCGGCTACGACGGCGCCCGCTTGAAGCTCCTGGCCTTCGTCATCGGCGGGGCCTTCTCCGGCCTGGCCGGGGTCCTCTACGCCATGCTCTTCGGCATCGTCCCCCTGGAGGCCATCGGATTCGTCTTCTCCGGCGACGTCGTCTTTGCCACCCTGATCGGGGGCAGCGGCCCATCATCGGCTCCTTCGTCTTCATCTGGCTCTCGGAGTCGGTGAGCGTCGTGTGGGCGCGCTGGCCGCTCCTGCTCGGCTTGGCCTTCGTGGTCGTGGTCCTCTTCTTCCGTGGCGGCTGCGTCGAGGCCTGGGCGCGATTCTGGTCCTGGCGGGAGAGGCGCCGCACTCTGGCGGGGATCGCGCACTAAAATGACGCTCCTCAAGACCGAGAACCTCACCAAGGCCTTCGGCGCCCTGACCGCCGTGAACGGGGTCACCCTGGAGGTCCAGGCCGGGTCGCTCCACTCGATCATCGGTCCTAACGGAGCCGGCAAGACAACCCTGTTCAACCTCCTGACCGGGCAGATGGAGCCCACCTCGGGGCGGATCCTCTTCGAGGGCCGCGACATCACGGGGACGCCAGCGAACCGGATCGCCCACCTCGGGATCGCCCGCTCCTTCCAGCGAACCAACGTCTTCCCCGCCCTCTCGCTCCTCGACAATGTCTGGGTCGCCGCGTTCGCCCGCGGCCGTTCGTGGCGGGGGTTTGCGTGGCAGCAGGCCGATCGCTACCCGGAAGTCACCGAGCGAGCGCTCGCCTCGCTCCGCGACGTGGGGCTCGAAGGCAAGGCGAACCAGCTGGCGCGCGAGATCTCCCACGGCGAGCAACGACAGCTCGAGCTCGCCATCGCGCTGGCCGCCGCGCCCAGACTCCTCCTTCTCGACGAGCCCGCCGCCGGGCTCTCGCCCGATGAGACCCTGCGCATGGTGGCGCTGGTGCGGGGGCTCAAGGGGCGCTACACGATCGTGCTCATCGAGCACAAGATGGACATCATCATGGGCGTCTCGGATCGCGTGTCCGTCATGCACTTCGGGAGCCTCATCGCCGAGGGGACGCCGGCGGAGATTCAGCGGAACGCCGACGTGCGGCGCGCGTACCTGGGCGGCGTGGCGGTGGGATGATCCTCGAGGTCCGCGGGATCAATACCTTCTATGGGCTGGGTCACATCCTGCATGGCCTCTCGCTCACCGTGGCGGAGGGAGAGGTGATAGCGCTCCTGGGCCGGAACGGCGCCGGCAAAACCACGACCCTTCGCTCCATCACGGGCCTCACGCCGCCCCGCACGGGCGAGATCCTCTACAAGGGGCGCAACATCGCCAATCTCGGCCCGCACCGGATCTCCCAGATGGGGATCGCTCTCGTCCCGGAAACGCGTGGAATCTTCTCGTACCTGACCGCCCGCGAGAACCTGGCAATTGCACGCCGATCTCACTCCCGCTGGCAGGTGGAGGACGTGCTCCGGCGCTTCCCCAAGCTCGGCGAGGTCCTGGACCGCAAAGGCCGCTTTCTCTCGGGGGGCGAGCAGCAGATGCTGGCCATCGCCCGGGCGCTCCTCACCGGCCCCCACCTGCTGCTCCTGGACGAGCCCTCGCAGGGGCTGGGGCCGCTGGTCGTCGAGGCGGTGATGGGGACGATCCGAGAGTTGAAGCGGGAACGCGTCAGCATGCTCCTGGTCGAGCAGAACGCCGAGATGGCCCTCCAGCTGGCCGATCGGGTCTATGTCATCGACCACGGGATCATCGTCTTCGAGGGGACGCCCGCCCTGCTCCGCCAGAATCACCAGGTGACGGCAACCTACTTAGGGGTAGGGGGTTAGCGCGGGCTATTCGGGGGGGGCAGCGGAGAAGCGGAGGGCGGCCTCGCACCACTGCGCCACCGCCAGCAGGCGCGCCTCGTCAAACGCGCCCGACACCAGCTGAATGGCGAGCGGGAGGCCATCCTGAGCCAGGCCGGACGGGAGCGAAATCGCCGGCAGCCCGGCGAAGCTCCAGGGAGCGCAGAACGTCGGGTCGCCGGTAGAATCGAGCCCTTTGGGGGCGGGTGTCCCGGCCACCGGCATGAGGAGGGCGTCCACGTGGTCGAAGAGAGGCCCCATCTCCGCGCGGAACCGCCACCGTAGCTGCTGGGCCAGCGCATAGTCCACGCCGCCAGCTTTCAGGCCGGCCTCGATGAGCGCCTGAATCTTCGGGCGGTACTGGGCCGCGTGGGTGGCGAAGCGCTCAGCGTGGAAGGCGGCGGCCTCCACCTGCATGACTCGGGTGCCGGCCTCGTGGATTCCTGAAAAGCTGGGGGGGAGTTTGAGCTCCTCCACGCTGGCCCCGGCGCGAGCGAGGGCCTCGCCGACCTTTTCCAGGTGGGCCGTCACCTCGGCGCTCGCCCGTTCCAGAAAAAACTGGCGTGCCATCCCGAGGCGAGGCGCTCGCTGAGGCTTCAAGTGGGCGTAGTCGGCCACGGGCTCAGTGGCCGAAAGCGGGTCACCCGGGTCGTGGCCGGCGAGAACCTGAAGGACCAGGGCGGCGTCGGCGACGCTCCGGCAGAAGATCCCCACGTGGTCCAGGCTCCAGGCGAGCGGCACGACGCCGCGGCAACTGATCCTGCCGTGGCTTGGCTTGAAGCCGATCACCCCGCAATACCCGGCGGGCCTCAGGGTGGAGCCCACGGTCTGGGAGCCGAGGGTTAGCGGCACCATGCGTGCGGCGACGGCGGCGGCCGAGCCGCTGGAGGAGCCGCCCGGAGTGTGGGCCGGGTTCCAGGGGTTGTGCGTGTCCGCTGGGTCCAGGTAGGCAAACTCGGTAGTTTTCGTCTTCCCCACGATGATGGCCCCGGCCTGTCGGAGGCGGGCGACGCTCTCGGCGTCCTGCGTTGGCCGTTCGTGCGCGAAGGCTCCGGCCCCGGCCGTGGTGATCATCCCCGCCACATGGTAGATGTCCTTGAGCCCCACCGGGACACCGTGCAGCGGGCCTGTGAATTGCCGAGCCTGAGCCTCCGCCGCCCGCTGCCGAGCGGTCTCCAGGGCACCCTTCTCGTCAACCCAGACCCAGGCCTTCAGCCCTGGATCTCGAGCGCCGATCCGGGCCAGGAGCGCCTCCAGGAGCGCGATCGGAGAAAGCTGCCCACTGTGGATTGCCGCGGCGGCTTCGGTGACGGTCAGCGCATGAAGAGGGATCATCCGACTCTCCTTTCGACCTTGACGCCACCCTATGATGGGCAGGGCAGGGCGTCAAGGGTGTAGATTACGTTTATGGGTTTTCTCGTCCGGGCGCTCGCCAACGCCCTGGCGATTTTCGTCGCGGCCGCCATTGTGCCAGGGATCGAAATCCGGGGTGACCTCTCGGCCCTGGGGGCAGGCTTGGTCCTCGGGCTCGTCAACGCCGTGGTTCGCCCGGTCCTCCTGGTGCTGACCCTCCCGCTGACGCTCGTGACTCTGGGCCTCTTCCTGTTCGTCCTGAACGGCCTGTGCCTCTGGCTGACTTCGGCGCTGGTGAAAGGGTTTGAGGTCCACGACTTTTGGGCGGCGATCTTCGGCGCCTTGATCGTGAGCCTCGTGAGTTGGCTCCTGACTGCCTTCCTGAGTGACCAGGGCCGGATTGTCGTCATCACGCGCCGGTAGCGCCTTCGGCTACCACGCGTCCACCTCGAAGGCGGCGGGGAGATGGCGGACGGTTTTGACCCGGCCGTCGACGTCGAGCGTGACGGCAACGACGTCGAACCGGCTCCGGACCTCCTCCAGGCGCTTCCATTTGAGGTATTGCTGGGCCAGCCGTCCGAGGCGGCGCTGCTTGCCACCCGTTACTGCCGCCTCAGGTGGATCCCCTTCGCTCTCGCGCAGTGTCTTGACCTCAACGAACACGATTGTCTCGCCATCCCGCGCCACCAGATCGATCTCCCCCAGGCGGGACCGCACGTTCCGGTCCAGGATGGCGAGTCCGCGCTTCTCGAGGAACCGGGCCGCCTCTGCCTCGCCGCGTTGGCCCAGCGACTGTCGCGGGTCCATGCGCCTCCCGCTACGTCGTGACGAGAACACGCCGGCCGGTCATGGCGCGCTCCCTTCAAAGAGGTCGCCCTGAATCCAGACGCCGTGGAAGGTGCGCCGGTGGATGGGGCAGGGGCCGTGGTGCCGGAGGGCGGCCAGATGCTCCCGGGTCGGGTAGCCCTTATGGCGCCTGAAGCCGTACTGCGGGAACAGATGGTCGGCCTCGACCATGAGGCGGTCCCGGGTGACTTTGGCGACGATAGAGGCGGCCGCGATGGAGGCCGAGCGCCGATCACCCCTGACGAGCGATTTCTGTGGATAGGCCAACGCAGAAAGTCTGAGGGCGTCGATCAGAACCAGGTCGGGGCGGGGGGAGAGTCGGGAGAGCGCCTCGAGCATCGCGAGCCGCGTGGCCTCGAGAATGTTCACCCTGTCGATGATCTGGGGATCCACGATCCCTGTGCCCACCGAGGCGGCTTGTTCGAGGATCTGGTCGAAGAGCGTCTCGCGCCGGGCCGGCGGGAGGAGCTTGGAGTCCTCCAGCCCCTTGATGCGTCGCTCCGGATTCAGGATCACGGCGGCCGCCACCACGGGTCCCGCCAAGGGCCCGCGTCCGGCCTCGTCAACTCCGGCCACACGGGGGAGGCCCGAGCGCCAGGCCGCCCGTTCGTAGCGGTAGGGGGCGCCCATGAGGCTCGGGCCTGGCCGGAGTTACTCGCCGCTGGTGGGAATGACCGCCCGCTTTTCCTTGAGCCGCGCCGCCTTGCCCGAGAGCTGGCGCAGGTAGTAGAGCTTGGATCGACGAACCTCTCCCCGGCGGACGACCTGGACGCGCTCGATCATCGGGGAGTGGAGGGGGAAGGTGCGCTCCACCCCTACGCCGTAGGAAATCCTTCTCACGGTGAATGAAGCCCGCGCCCCTTCCCCGCGCTTTCGGATCACGACGCCCTCAAAAGCCTGGACGCGCTCTTTCTCGCCTTCGACGACCTTGACGTGAACCTTGACCGTGTCCCCCGGGGCAAAGGCGCCCCGGTCCTTCTTCAGTTGGCTCGCCTCGACGACTCCAATGGCATCCATGGTCGGGACTCCCTCTGGTGGATTTATGCGTCCGGTTTCCTGCCCTGCTTGAACTCTTCGATGAGCTTCTGCTCCTCCGGGGTCAGCTCGGCCGTTTCGAGGAGATCGGGCCGGCGCCGCCACGTCCGCCAGAGCGCCTGCCACCGCCGCCATCTGGCGATCCGCGCGTGGTCCCCGGAAAGCAGGACCTCGGGCACCCGCCACCCGCCGAATTCCTCCGGGCGCGTGTAATGCGGTCCCTCCAGGAGCCCGGCGCCGAAAGAGTCCTTGGCCGGCGCCGCCTGATCGCCGAGGGCGCCCGGGAGGAGTCGCACGACAGCGTCGGTCACGACCAGCGCGGGCAGTTCCCCGCCGGTCAAGACATAATCGCCGATGGAGATCTCATCGTCCACCAGATGTTCCCGCACGCGCTCGTCCACGCCCTCGTACCGGCCGCAGAGCAGGATCAGGTGCGCGGCCTGGCTCAGCTCGCGCGCGATCTCCTGGCGGAACCGGCGCCCCTGGGGATCGAGGAGAATCACCCGGGACCCGACCCCGCGCAGCGCCTCCACGCAGGCGAAGAGGGGCTCCGGTTTGAGCACCATGCCCCCGCCTCCCCCGAACGGGTAGTCGTCGGTGACGCGGTGGCGGCTCTCCGCCCAGTCCCTCAGGTTGACGACATTGATCTCGACGAGCCCTTTGGCCCGCGCCCGGCCCAGGATGGACTCCTGGAGTGGGCCGACAAAGATGCCAGGAAACAGCGTGACAATGTCAATGCGCAAGGTCCAGTAACCCCTCCGGCGGCCGGATCGTGATCCGCCGCGCCGAGACATCCACCTGCCTCACGATCTCCGCGACGGCCGGAATGAGATGCTCCCGCCCGCCCGCCCTCACCACCCAGAGGTCGTGCCCGGGCGCCGGTTCCACGCCGGCGAGCTCCCCCCACTTCGACCCCTTCCTCGGTCACCACGCGCGAGCCCCTAAGCTCGGAGACACGAAAAGTCCCCGGTGGAAGGGGCGTTGGCTCTTCGTGAGGTACCGTCACTCCAGGATCTCGAGGACTGCCCGTTTCCTGAGCTTGGTCGCCGCGGCGTTCAACAGGGTGCGGATGCAGCGTGCCGTTCGGCCCTGTTTGCCGATCACCTTGCCCAGATCGCCGGGGGCCACCCTGAGCTCAACCACGGTGATCCTCTCCCCTTCCACTTCGGTCACGCGTACCTGATCCGGTTCGTCCACAAGCGCTTTGGCGATGAACTCGACCAGCTCCTTCATGCCCACTACCCCCACTGCCCGGGCGTGCGCTCACGGATCAACTCTTGGCAACACCCGCACGAGCTAGGAGCACGCGCACCGTGTTCGAGGGCTGGGCGCCCTTTTTGAGCCACGCCGATGCCTTGTCCCGGTCGATCTGGATCGTCGGCGGCTGGCTGAGCGGGCTGTAGTAGCCGATCGCCTCGATGAAGCGGCCGTCCCGCGGCGCCCGGGAGTCCGCCACCACGACACGGTATGCGGGCTTTTTCGTTTTCCCTGCGCGTCTCAACCTGATGTGAACTGCCACCCCGTCACCTCCCTAACTGGCGGATCTTAAATGGGAATCCCGAAAGCTTTCCCGCGCGTCCTTCCAGCTGCCGGAGCCCTCGCATCATCTTCTTCACCTGGGCGAACTGCTTGAGCAGGCGGTTGACGTCCTGGACGGTGGTGCCGCTGCCGCGCGCGATGCGGTTCCGCCGGCTGCCGTTGATGATCTGGGGGTCCACCCGCTCCGCCGGCGTCATCGAGCCGATGATCGCCTCGTAGCGATTGAGCTCGGTTTCTTGCCCGCGCAGCTCCGTGGGGAGCCCCTTGGCCCCCTTGAAGAAGGGGATCATCTCCAAGATTTCTCCGATCGGGCCCATGGAGCGAAGCTGTCTCAACTGTTCGGCGAAATCCTGCAGGGAGAAGCTCTCCTCCCTGATCTTCTTCGCGAGCGCTTCCGCTTTGGCCTCGTCCACTTGCGCCTGGGCTTTTTCCACCAGGGAGACAACATCGCCCATGCCGAGGATCCGCGAGGCCATGCGCTCCGGGTGGAAGGGCTCCAGGGCGTCCACCTTCTCCCCCACGCCCACGAACGCGATGGGCCGGCCGGTGATCTGGCGCACGGACAGCGCCGCGCCGCCGCGCGCGTCGCCGTCCAGCTTGGTCATGACGACAGCATCAATGCCCACGGCGGCGTTGAAGCGCTCGGCCATGGTCACGGCGTCCTGGCCGGTCATGGCGTCCACGACCAGCAGGACGTGGTGGGGACGCACCTCGTTCTTGAGCGCTCGGAGCTCCTCCAGCATCGGCTCGTCAATGTGTAGCCGCCCCGCGGTGTCGAGGATCACCGGGGAAAGGCCGCGGTTCGCCGCCGTGTCGAGAGCCTCGCGGCAAATTTCAACGGGTTTTTGGGTGGCCGTCCCCACGACGGGGATCTGGAGCTGGGCCCCCAGCGTCTGGAGCTGCTCTACCGCCGCCGGCCGCTGGACGTCGGCGGCCACTAGGAGGGGATGCTGCCCCTGCCGCTGGAAGTGCCGGCCGAGCTTGGCCGCGGAGGTGGTCTTGCCCGATCCCTGGAGCCCGATCAGCATGATCACCGTCGGCGGATGCGGCGCCATCTGGAGGCGGTGGCCGCTCCCGCCGAGAAGCTCTGCGAGCTCGTCGTGGACGATCTTCACGACCTGCTGGCCGGGCGTCAGCGAGCGGAGCACGTCCTGCCCCACGGCCTTCTCACGGACCCGCTCGACGAAGCCCTTCACCACCTTGAAGTTGACGTCGGCCTCCAGGAGCGCCACGCGCACCTCGCGGAGCGCCTCCTGGATATTCTCCTCCGTGAGGTCAAGACAACTTCGATACTTCCGCAGCATCCCTGAGCTGCTTGACCACGGCGCCGGGGTCCGACGCGCCGAAGATGAATGACCCGGCCACCAGCACCGTCGCCCCGTGGGCCACCAGGGGGGCGGCGTGTTCCAACTTGACCCCGCCGTCCACCGAGACGTCCACGGCGCGAGGCCCGAGCAGGGTGCGGACCTGGCGGACCTTGGCGTAGGTACTGGGGATGAACGTCTGGCCGCCGAAGCCCGGGTTTACCGACATGACGAGGACGAGGTCCAGCGCGTCGAGCACGTAGTCGAGGACGACGGGCGGCGTCGAAGGATTCAACGCAACACCGGCCTTGGCGCCGAGTTCTCGAATCTGGTGAAGCGTCCGGTGAAGGTGGGGGCAGGCCTCGGCGTGTACCGTCAGCAGATTGGCTCCAGCCGACACAAAGGCCGGAAGCAAGCGCTCAGGGGCCTCGATCATCAGGTGGACGTCCAGCGGAAGGCGCGTGCGTTTCCGGATCGCCTCCACCACAGGCGGCCCGATGGTGAGGTTCGGCACGAAGTGGCCGTCCATCACATCCACGTGGAGCTGGTCCGCGCCGGCGGCTTCCACCCGCGCAATTGCCTCCCCCAGCGCGGCGAAATCTGCCGACAGGATGGACGGAGCAATCTTGATCATCGCCCCTCAAAATAGCAGAAAGGCCGGGGGAAACCTAGGGTCAATAGGTTGTGGAGGTTCTGCGCCGGATTGCGGTCACGACGATCAGTCGGCGGTCCGGGTAGAGGTCAAAGAAAATTCGCCAGTCGCCAACTCTGCGGCGCCAGGCGGCCGGCTGGTTTTTCAATCGAGCGATATCTCCAGTGAAGGGATCGTCGCGCATCGCTTGGAGCGCGGCGAGGATTCGCTCGCGGTCTTTCGGTGGGATGCGGTTAAGCTCTTTTTCTGCCGACCGAACGACGTGGAGATCCCATGGCATGGAGGAGTTGGTCCAGGGTCACGTATTCCCCCCGGGCGTGCTCTCTGCGGCCACGCCGGAGCGCTCGGAGTTCGGCCGCAGAGGCACGGACAACCGGGAAGCGGTCGGAGAGATAAGTGCGGAGGGCTTCGCGGACAAGCTCGGAGCGGGTTCGGTGTTCGGCCTTCCGAACCTTCTCGACCTCTCTTATCATTTGCGGCGGAAGGGAGATGGTCATGGTCTGGCGTGTTCTCATTCGGAGTCACCTCGTATTACCTGGTCTTACATGATCCTACCCGCTCGGGTCCAAGAGTGTCAAGAGTGAATTCCCCCCTGGGGAACCGTCCGTCAGGATTTACGCAGGCGGAAGGCGGTGAAGCCGTCGGTGCCGTGCCGGTGCGGGAGGCAGCGTAGCACGCCTGGCTGTTCGAGGGGAGTGGGAAACTTGGCCGGCAGGTCGAGACGCCATTCGGGGTGGATCTCAAGGAACGGGAAAACGACTGCCTCGTTCTCCTCGGGCTCGAGAGAGCAGGTGGCATAGACGAGTGTTCCTCCCGGCCGGCATATGGAGGCAGCGGCCTCAAGAATGGCCTGCTGGCGGTTCGAGAGCGTCCAGAGGGCAGACTCAGTGCGGCGCCACTTCACGTCGGGATTCCGTCGGAGGACCCCGAGGTTGGAGCAGGGGGCATCCACCAGAACTCGGTCGAAGGCACCCTTGAATTTCGGCGCGAGGATCTCAGCGCTGCCGCCGCGGCATTGCACGATGCGGACTCTCAGCCGCGCCGCCGAGCGGGCCACGAGCCTGAGCCGGCCGGCGTGAGGGTCCATGGCGACAACCTTCCCAGAGTTCTGCATGAGCGCGGCGAGGTGGGTCGTCTTGGTGCCCGGCGCCGCGCAGACATCGGCCACGGTCTCGCCGGGACTGGGCGCGAGGAGATGGCCGATCAGCATTGACCCCTCGTCCTGGAGCGTGAACCACCCTTCTTTGAATGCTTTGAACCTGAAAGCCGGCCCGGGGCTTTCCAGAACCAGTCCCTCGGGGGCCAAGGCCGTTGGGGAAGCTTTCACCTCCTCTTCTTGGGACAGCCGTTCAATGAGAATGTCGCGGGAGCACGTGAGGAGGTTCACGCGGACGGTGACGGGCGGCCGCTCGTTGAGCGCCGTCATCAGTCGCTCGGCCTCCTCGAGGCCGAAGCGGCGCGCCCAGCGCCGCGCCAGCCAGGAGGGGAATGACAGACGCGTGGCCAGAGCCTCCACGGGGTCAGCCGGGAGGGGGGGAAGCTCTCCGCCGCTCCGGGTGAGAGAGCGGAGCACGGCGTTGATGAACGGGGCCGCCTGCCCCTCGGCGCGGCGTTTGGCCAGGGCCACGGCCTCGTTGACAGCGGCCCATGCCGGGACCTTGTCGAGGAGCTGGAGCTGGTATGCGGTCAGCCGAAGGAGGTTTCTGACCCAGGGGTCGAGACGCTCGATCCGCCGCCGCGAGTGGGGGGCCAGGATCCAATCCAGGCGCCGCTGCCAGCGGAGGGTGCCGTACACCAGTTCGGTCGTGAGCGCCCGGTCGCGCGGCGGAAGTTTAGCGCGCTCCAGGGCCGCCTCGAGGGCCAGGTCGGCGAAGGCCTGGTCTTCCTCGACCCGGCAAAGGATCCTGAGCGCTTCGACTCGGGCGGGGGAAACGGCCGTCCCGGGCGACACGGCCGAGCGCGTTGTCATGTCGGGCGCCGGCGCAGCGCGTTGAACCGAGCGCCGGGATCCATTCGCGCTCCCCGCAGGAAGTCGTGCCACGCGATAATCCGCCGGTTTTCGGGCTGCACTTTCAGGGGGAGGAGGAGCCCGGCGCCCGTCGCGAGCGCCAAGGCACCGCTCTTGGATCTCACGAGCGTCCCGGGCTCGCCGCTTGCGGGCTCATCAAGCGCGACCGCCCGCCAGATGAGGAGTTTCCCGCGCGGGCCATCGGCCGTGGCGCCGGGCCAAGGGGTGCAACCGCGGATCCGGTTCACCAGGGCCTGAGCGGGCTCGCTCAAGTCAAGGATGCCATCTTCCTTCGTGAGGCGAGGGGCGAGAGTAGCAAGCTCGTGGCGCTGGGGAATGGGCGTCAGCGTATCGAGTTGCTCCAGCGTCTTCTGGAGCAGCCGGGCCCCCAGGCGCGAGAGCCGCGCGGCCAATTCGTCGGCGGTCTCCTCGGGCTCGATGGGGACGCGCTCTTGGAGGAGAACCGGCCCAGTGTCCATCTCCTCGTCCATCAGAAACGTCGTGACGCCCGTTTCGGTTTCGCCTCGGATCAGCGCCCAGGCGATCGGCGCCGCGCCGCGGTAGCGCGGCAGGAGCGAGGCGTGGACGTTGATCGAGCCGCGCGGCGGCACGTCGAGGACCACCTTCGGGAGGATCTGACCGAAGGCGACGACGACGGCGACCTCGGCTCCAAGCGC
Source organism: Candidatus Rokuibacteriota bacterium (assembly GCA_016201645.1). GTDB lineage: Bacteria > Methylomirabilota > Methylomirabilia > Rokubacteriales > CSP1-6 > JACQCL01. The sequence continues at coordinate 9,276 of JACQCL010000046.1, read as the reverse complement.
GCTGAGCCGCGCGGGCCATTCCGGGTCGCGGAGCCGCGAAGGCTGGAGCACCGGAAGCCGGGCGGCCTCGGCGCGCCGCTTCACGGGCGAGGCCGTCACGCGCTGCCCCCGGCCGGCCGGCCGATCGGGCTGGGTGACCACGCCGCCGACTTGGTGGTGTTCGAGCAGCGCTTCCAGGGTCGGAAGGGCAAACTCCGGGGTCCCGTAAAACAGCACTTTCATGGGGGCTGGCGTGGACTAAAGCGCGAAGGCAGAGTGGGGCGCCTCGTCAGGCAGCCCTTCCTTCTTGATCTTCCGCTTGATCCGGTCGCGGGTCACCGTGTCCAGCCGGTCAATGAACAGGATGCCGTCGAGGTGGTCGATCTCGTGCTGAATCACCCGCGCCAGGAGCGCCTCGGCCTCGAGCGCCACGGGAACCCCGTCGCCATCGAGCGCCTTGACTTCGATCCACTCGGCTCGCTCGACGGGAGCGAAGATCCCCGGGATGGACAGGCACCCCTCCTCGGCTACCACCCTGCCGCGCCGCGCGGCGATGGCCGGGTTGACGAGCGGCCGAGCCCCGCCCCCCGTGTTGTCATCCACGACGATCAGGCGGAGCGGGATCCCGACCTGTGGGGCGGCGAGGCCGATCCCGACCTGATCGTACATGGTCTCGATCATGTCGGTGATCAGCCCCTTGATCTCCGGGGTGATGGACTGGATGGGCGCTGCCCTTCGCCTCAGGGTCGGGTCCCCATATTTTCGAACCTTCAGCACCATGTCGCCGTCGTCTCCCTCAGATGAGATCCACGGGATCCATTTCGACCTCTATCATACCTCGACTGTCGCCCCGGCGTTCCAGCCGGGGGGAGAGCACGGGGGAGAGCCGAGTCGGGAGGTCGTCTCCACCTTTGAGCACGATCTGCCACCTGGGCGCCCGGGGGGAGCGGCCGAGGGGTGCGGGGGGATACACGGTCAGCCCGTCGAGCTCGTTCAGGTCCCGGGCAAGCTCTTCCGCCAGCCGCTGAGCCCTACCCTGGGTGCGGCTCCTCACCGTGATCAAGCAGAGCCGGCGAAACGGCGGATAACCGAGCTCTGCCCGGAATCCAAGCTCGTGCTTGTAGAAGCTCGCCAGATCCTGATGGACCGCCGCCTGGACGGCATAGTGGGCGGGGTGCTGGGTCTGGATGAGGACCCGGCCCCCGTCGGCCACCTTTTCGGCTGCCGCCCAGAAGAGAGAAAATGCCCGCTCGCCCGCCCTGAAGTCCGGGAGTCTCAGGACAGAGTCGGGGCGGATAAAGCCGACCAGCGAGGGCCCGCGGGGAACGAACGCTTTCAGCGCAGCCCGCGTTCCGACGATCACCTGGGCTCTTCCCTCGCGGATGGCCCGGGCGGTGGCCCGGCCGCGGCGCGATTCGGCGTCATATCGCGCGACGCTCGCGTGCTCGAAGTGGGCTCTCACCACCTGCTCGACGCGCTCGGTCCCCCAGCCGAGGGGAGCGAGCTGCCGGCCGCGACAGTGCGGACAGACCTCTGGGGCAGGGTCAATGCGGCGGCAGAGCCGACACGTCACCTCCCGTCGCGCCCGGGAGAACGCCATGGCGATCCGGCAGTCCGGGCAGCGGAGAACGAAGCCGCACTCGCCGCACGCCATCGCTGAGCCGACGCGTGTCACCAGGAGGAGCACCCGCCCGCGGGCCGCGAGCGTTTCCTTGATGGCGCGGCGGAGGGCAGGGGAGAGCGGCTCTGCTCGAAGCGACCCCCTCACATCCACCACCGACACAGGCGGCCAGGCCGATGGGCCTTCCTCGAGGCGTTGGAGCTGGCCCTCGTCGGAGCGCCACCAGGTCTCGACGCTCGGCGTGGCCGAGGTCAGATACAGACGGCTTCCGTCCCGTCGGGCGCGCTCCAGCATCACCTCGCGGGAGTGGATGCGCGGCGCGCCGGGCGGCTTATGGGCGGGATCGTGTTCGTCGAGGAGGACGAGCGTCGCTGGCGCGGGGACCGGCGCCAGGAGCGCCGAGCGGGTGCCGACGCCGACGCAGGCCGCGCCCCGGGCGAGCGCCATCCAAGCCGCCCAGCGATCCCGCTCGGGAATTCCGCTGTCGAGCCTCAGGACCGGGACCTTGAGCGTGGCGCTCAGCCGGGTCGCCCACGCTCTAGCGTCGTCAATCTCCGGCGCGACTACGAGAATGCCTCGCGTGTTGACCTCCTCTCCGAGTCGAGCGAGGAGCCGCCGCTCACGGTCCCCGCCGGTCAGGAGAAGCGGGCGCTCCGCCGGCGAGCCCTGCCAGTCTGCCGGCGGCGCTTGGATGTTGGTGGCGCCTCTCGGCACGGGCGGGAGGAGGGCTGAAGCGGTGGACCCCCAGGTGGACCAACTCTCCGCAGCGATCCAGCGCGTGAACCCCAGCTGAGCCGGCGAGAGGATAGGCCCTGATTCCACGATGCCGAGGATCGGCTTCAGCCCCTGTTTATCTCCTTCCCGCAGGCCTACCACGAGTCCGACGCGCGTCTGACGCTTGAGCGGGGCCCTCACTCTCTGTCCGGGGGTGACGCTGAGGCCAGGAGGCACGCTGTAGGAGAACGGATGGGACAGGGGCAGGTCGAAGACGACGTCAAGGATCATCGGGAGCGGAGGCGATCGTATTCGCGCCGGGCGAACTTCAGATCCTCCCACGCCTGCCGCCGGTACTCCTGGCCCGGATTGCGGAGGAGGAAGGCGGGATGAAACGTCGGGATCAGGAGCATCGAGTGATACGGGAAGACGCGCCCCCTGAGCTTCCCGATCGGCTCCTTCGTGCGCAGCAGCGTCTGGGCCGCGAAGCTCCCGAGCGCCAGGATCACCTTGGGCTGGATGGTCGCGAGCTGGGCGCGCAGGAACGGCTCGCACGCGGCGATCTCGTCCGGCTCCGGACTGCGGTTTGAGGGCGGGCGGCACTTGATGATATTGCAGATATAGCAATCGCGGTCGCGATCGAGCCCGACCGACTGGAGCATCTTGGTGAGGAGCTGGCCGGCGCGGCCGACGAAGGGCTTGCCCTGGACGTCCTCGTCAGCCCCCGGCGCTTCGCCGATGCAGACCAGCTCGGCTCGGGGGTTGCCGGAGCCGAAGACGATGGTGGTGCGACCCTGGCTCAACTTGCACCGCGGGCACCCCTGGAGCTCTTGCTCTTGGCGATGGAGCGCCTCCGCCGGGCCGGGGAGGTAGTCGCGGGTGAGCGGGAGCTCGGTCACCCCCATGGCGCGGTAGAAGCGGAGGGTCTCGGCGAGAGAGCGGAGGGCTTGGGCCAGCTCCTCCGTCGCCATTTTAGCGGCGAACGTTGGCGGGCATTTGGGCCCGGAGGGCGAGGATGCGGTCCAGGACCGCGTTGGCGACCTGGAGCTTGGGCATCCGGGGCAGGTCGATCACCCCGCCCCAGCGGTCCAGGAGCGTGACCTGGTTATCGTCGGCCTCGAAGCCGATCCCCGACTGGCTCACGTCGTTGGCCACCATGAGATCAATCCGCTTGGACTCCAACTTCTCCCGGGCATTCCGCTTCACGTCGTGAGTCTCGGCGGCAAAGCCGACGACGAACTGCTCCCCTTTCCGCGCCTCGACCTCCTTCAGGATGTCGGGAGTGGGCGCGAGGGTCAGGGTCAGCCCTTCCTGCTTGGACTTGAGCTTGACGGCGTTCGACTCCTTCGGCCGGTAGTCCGCCACCGCGGCGGCCTTGATCACGATCGTGGCCGAGGGGAGGTGCTGGAGTACCGCCTCCCGCATCTCCTCGGCGGTCCCGACCGGCACGAAGACCGCCCCGGGTGGGGGCGTCAGGCTCGTGGGCCCCGAGACCAGCACCACCTCGGCGCCGCGACGGAGGGCCGCCAGAGCGAGGGCGTTGCCCATCTTGCCCGAGGAACGGTTGGAGAAGTAGCGGACGGGATCGAGCGGCTCCCGGGTGGGCCCCGCCGTAACCAACACGCGCTCTCCGGACAGGTCCCTCACGGGGGAGAGGAGACGGTGGAGGGCCTCGAGGATGGCGTCAATCTCGGGGAGGCGTCCTTTGCCTGCGAGGCCGGAGGCCAGTTCCCCCAAGTCGGGCTCGAGCACGCCGACGCCGCGGGACCGGAGCGTCGCGACGTTGGCCGCGACGGCCGGATGGTCCCACATCGCGCCGTCCATGGCCGGGACCACGAGCACCGGCGCCTGAGTGGCCAGAAGGAGCGTGGTCAGGAAATCGTCGGCGATGCCGTGAGCGGCCTTGGCCAGGAGATTTGCCGTGGCCGGTGCCACGACGAGGGCGTGGCACCGCGCTGCAAGCTCGACGTGCTCCACCGCCGCGTCGGTCTGAGGATCGAAGAGGTCGCTGAGCACCGGACGGCCGCTGAGCGTGCGGAATGTCAGAGGTCCGACGAACTTCTGGGCGTGCTCTGTCAGGACGACGCTGACGCCTGCGCCGAGGCGCACCAGTTCCCTTAGGAGATAGACCGCCTTGTAGGCAGCGATCGACCCGGTGACCCCCAGGATGATCTCTTTGCCTTTGAGCGTCATGCTGCTAGAGCTTTAGGGACCCGCCCTCATCCTTGAGCCGATACGCGACTTTGGACTGAGCGACCTCCTCGAGGGCCCCACTGGTGCACTTCTTATGCTTGGACTCCACCTGGAGGGTGGCTCCGCGATTGAGCTGGCGGGCTCGCTTGGCTGCCAGCACAACCAGGAGATAGCGGTTCGACACTTTCTCCAGGGACTTTCCGAGGGATGGGAATGCCATGGCCACGTGTCCTCCTTCTATTCGGGGAGCGTGAGGTCGGGGAGCCTCAGCCCGAGCCGGCTGGTCCGGCAGCGCTCAGCCTGAATGATATTGGCGAGCTGGTCCACCGCCTCCTTCAGCTCCCGATTGATAATCAGGTAGTCATACTCCCGCCAGGCGGCGATCTCCTGCCGGGCGCGCGCTATTCGCCGGGCAATCTCCTGGGGCGCGTCGGACTTTCGCTCTTTGAGCCGCTGCTCCAGGAGCGCCAGGGATGGCGCGACGATGAAGACCGAAATCGCCTCCAGGTAGCGCGTCCTGAGCTGGCGCGCCCCCTGGGTGTCAATGTCCAGGAGGACGTCGAGCCCGGCGGCCAGCGCCTGCTCCAGGGGCTCGGCCCGCGTGCCGTAGAAATTGTCGTGCACGACCGCCCACTCGGCGAACTCGTTCCTCTCCCGCATGGCCTTGAAGGTGGCCTCGCTGACGAAGTGGAAGTCCTTGCCGTCCACCTCCCCCGGCCGCGGCGGCCTGGTCGTCACCGAGACCGAGTAGGCCAGACCGGGGACCATGGCGCGCACCTCGGTGCAGAGCGTCGTTTTCCCCGCTCCCGAGGGAGCCGAGACGACCACCAGCGTGCCCCGCCGCCTAGTCACCGGATCCATTCGCCTTGGACGCCACGGTGTTCACTTCGCGGTTCATCTCCTGAACCAGAAAGTCCAGCGTCCGTCCCACCGGCCCGCCCTCCCTGAGGAGGCCCGCGAACTGCTGGAGGTGGGCCTTGAGGCGCACCAGCTCTTCACTGACGTCGGTCTTCTCCGCCCACACGGCCACCTCCATGAGGAGGCGCCCTTCGTCCAGCGGGACATCGCCGAGGAGCGCCCGGATCCGCTCTCTCACGCGCTCGGTGCGCTGGGCCAGCGCGACGGGGACGCGCGCCTCCATCCGCGCTACCTCGGCACTGAGGGCTTCGTGAAGACTCGTGAGCTCTTTGCCGAGGGCCTCGCCCTCAGCTTCGCGGCGGGCCACCAGATCCTCCATCGCGCGGGTCAGGGCATCGGCCAGCACCGGCCAGCCGGCCTCGGGGGCGAACGGCTCAGGCTCGCCCAGCGTCACAATCCCGGGGCGTTCGAGGAGCCACTCGAGCGTGGGCGCGGCGCGAAGCCCCAGGGCCTCGCCCAGCGCGCGCACCTGCTCGACATAGTGCCGGGCGAGCGCCGTATCCAGCGTGAGCGCGCTCTTTCCGTCACCCAGCGGCCTGACGCTTAGGCTGACGTCGAGACGTCCGCGCTGAATGTGTCCCTGGAACGGCAACCTTGTCTGCCACCACCTCGGCCCGTCCGTACCCCGTCATGCTCCGGATCATCGCTGCCTCGAGCCGGAGAAAGTAGGGAGGAAAGGCGGCCCAGCCATCACCGTAATATAGCCAAAATGTGCTGAACTGTCAATGTCTTGGCCGCCCTCGCGTTGACAGCCCCAGCCCAGCCGTGTAGATTTCCGGGCATGGCTGAAGCGGTTCCACCGATTGTCCCGTCTGAGGCTGCTGGACTCCTCCGGGTTACGCCGACCGCGCTACGCGCCGAGCTGGCGGCGCTGCCAGCGTCGCTGTTGAGCTGGCATCCCGCGCCCGGCGAATGGTGCGCCAAGGAGGTTGTGGGCCACCTGATTGAGGCCGAGCAGCGCGGCTTCGCCGGCAGGATCCGGATCATCCTCTCGGGCGACAGCCTCCAACTGGCCTCATGGGACCCGGACCAGGTCGCGCGCGACAGGCGCGATTGCGAACGTGAAGCCGGGGACCTGCTCAACGAATTCTCGAAACTCCGCGAGACGAGCGTCACGCTGGTGGCGGGCCTCAAGGACGGGGACCTTCAGCGCGGCGGCCATCACCCCAAGGTCGGCTTCCTGCGCGTCCAGGACCTGCTGCACGAGTGGGTCCACCACGATCGCAACCACCTGAAGCAGATCATGGCGAACGTCCAGGCCTTCGTCTAGCCCCACATGGGCAACGCCCAGCGCTTCTCCCAGACGTGACGCTGGGCGGGCTAGTCGAGGGCGGAGGGTTTGAGGACGCCGAGGACGGGAAGGTTGCGGTAGCGCTGGCGATAGTCGAGGCCGTAGCCCACCACGAACTTGTCCGGGATCTCCCGCCCGACGTAATCCACGCTGAGGTCAATGATGCGCTGGGCGCGCTTGTTGACGAAGGCGCAGACCTTGAGTGACGCCGGGTTCCGGGTCTTGAAGTTGCGGAGCAGGTAGGAAAGAGTCAAGCCCGTGTCAATGATCCCCTCCACCACGATCACGTCCCGTCCTTCGATCGGGTCATCCAGGTCTTTGCGGATCCTCACCACCCCCGAGGGGGTCGGGGCCCCGTAGGGGGAGATGGAGATAAAATCCAGCGTGACGGGCACCGTGAGGGTCCGGATGAGGTCTGAGAGGAAGACGATGGAGCCCTTCAAAACGCCGATGAGATGGGGTTGACGGTCCGCGTAGTCCTTGGAGATCTGCTCGCCTAGTCGCCGGACCTCGGCGTGGATCGCCTCCTCGTCCAGCAGGATCGCCTCGAGATCGTCGTAGATGGTCATTCGGGGGGGTTGTCCGTTGTGTCGTTGCGCCAACCGAACTTGCGCGCCAGGGCGAGGTAATCCTTGCGCGAGAGGAGGCGGATCTTGAGGTCCGGATGGAGCGCCTGGGCCTTCCGGATCTTCCGGTGCTTGGCCGTCATCAACCGCTGCTCCTTCGTCGTCAGCTCGATGTAGAGATCCTGGTCCGGCAGATAGAAGTCCGGCGTAAAGGCTTCGGTGATGCGCCCCTCGTCATCCAATTCGAGCGGGAAGGTGGTGGGCTCGTATTGCCACCTGACGCCGTAGAAGGCGAGGAGTCGGGCGAACTCGCTCTCGCTGCTGTGGGCGAAGGGGATGGCATTAACATCTGAAAGCGGGGGCGCCTTCTTCGGCATTTACCCTTTCGGCATGGTTCGACTGCCGGGTTTCACCGCGGGAGCGCCGGTCTTGCAGAGGGGACAATCCTCCGGCTTGTAGGTGGGCACCGAGAGGGTGGCGAGAGCGTTCTTTTTCACGGGAAACGTCGCGGTCCCGCCGCTTCGATCTATGAGCGCGCCGACGCCCACCAGCGCTCCTTTGGCCTCTTCGGCCACCTTGATGACCTCCCGGGTGGAGCCGCCCGTGGTGATTACATCCTCCACGACCAGGCAGCGCTCACCAGGGCGGATGGCGAAGCCTCGGCGCAGCCGCATCACGCCGTCCTCGCGCTCTGTAAAGACGGCGCGCGCCCCGAGTGCCCGCGCCACCTCGTGGGCGACGAGGATACCGCCGATGGCTGGCGCCAGGACGACTTGGACGCCGTCGCCCTTGAACGGTTTGGCCAGCTCGCGGCACAGCGTCTCGGCGTGGGTCGGGTGCTGGAGGACCAGCGCGCTTTGGAGATAGACGTCGGAGTGAAGCCCCGAGGAGAGGAGGAAGTGGCCTCTCTGAAGGCCACCGGTCGCTTCGTACAGGGCGAGGACTTCCTCGGACGTCATGCCCGGGCGATGGCCTCCAGGATGGCGCTGGCGGCGGCTTTGGGATCGGGCGCCGCCGCGATCGGACGGCCGACGACGAGGTAGTCGGCGCCGGCCTGGATCGCCGCCTCGGGCGTCGCCACGCGAGCCTGGTCGTCGACGCCGCTGCCTGCGGGTCTCACCCCCGGGGTGACGATGACCCACCCGCGCCCGAGGGCGTTTCGAACCGTCTTGATCTCCTGAGGCGAACAGACGCTTCCGTCAAGCCCGGCGGTTTTGGCCAGTTGGGCAAGATGGAGGACGTGCCCCTCGACCGACAGGGGGACGTTCAGCTCCCGCTGGAGGAGTGCCCGATCGAGGCTGGTCAGCACGGTGACGGCGAGGCAGAGCGCTTTGGGAACATTGAACTCGCGAGCGGCCTCGCGGGCGGCCTCGGCGGCGGCCTTCAGCATCGGGCTCCCCCCTGAGGCGTGGACGTTCAGCATGAAGACGCCCAGCCGCAGGGCTTCGCGCACGGCGCCCGCCACGGTCGCGGGGATGTCGTGGAACTTGAGGTCCAGGAAGACCGAGCATCCGCGCTTCCTCACCAGTTCGACCACCGCGGGACCACACGCGGTGAAGAGCTGGGAGCCGATCTTGTAGGTGCCGACGACGCCCTGGAGCCTGTCGAGGAGTGCAGCCGCCTCGTCCAGGGTCGCCACGTCCAGCGCGACGATCAGCCGGTCCTTGGGATCACGCGCCGGCATGGTACTCCTGCAACGACTGGACGTCCAACTCGCTCTTGAGCAGCGACTCGATCCCGCCGATGGCCGCTTGGGCCCCGTCCACGGTCGTGTAGTACGGGATGTTCTGCATGACCGCCGTCCGGCGGATCAGGTACGAGTCCTTCCGGGCGCGGCCGTCCTCGGGCGTGTTGAAGACCAACGCGATCTCGCCGCGCTTCATCAGGTCCACGATGTTGGGGCGCCACCCCTCGGCGACCTTGTTGATGACCTCCACGCTCATCCCGTGGCGCGTCAGGACCTTGGCGGTCCCCTGCGTGGCCACGAGGTTGAA
>JACQCL010000020.1 GCA_016201645.1 Candidatus Rokuibacteriota bacterium | reverse complement strand
CTTGGTGGTGCCGTGGATGCGGGTGTCGGCCCAGCGCGCGTCCCAGCGATCGAGATACGCTTGCGCCGCCTCGAGCGTCTCGAAGCGCAGGCCTGTGAGCGCGGCCTGCGTATGCGCGATGGCCGATTCGACTTTCCCCTTCCGATCGGGATCGTTCACCCGACACGGCAGGGCGACGGCGCCGTAGTGTGCGAGCACGTCGCGGTAGAGCGGATTGAGGGTCGGATCGTAGAGGTCCGGCTTCAGCACGCCCTCCCGCAAGTTGTCAAGCACCACGACCCGCACGGCTCCTTGAAGCCGGCGAAACGTTTCCTCGTGCAGCTCGGCCCAGCGTCGGGTGCTCGACGCGAAGGTCAGCAGGCGGACGCTCTTGCGACTGTAGCCGAGGGTGAAGACGAACAGCCGCGTGCGGCGGTACTTCCGCGTGGCTGGATGCCGCACCATTGGCCCGGTGCCGTAATCGACCTGGCCTTCCTCGTTATGGAAAGCTTTCCATAACGAATTAAGGCTTTTTGCCGCGCGGAGCCGCGGCAAAGGGCGGTGTTGAACTCGATCTGCCTTCGGCGGCGGCGCGCGCTTGGAGATTCAATCGCGTTCGGGGATCCGGTGGAAGCGGTGTCGAGCGGTGAAATGGGACTCGCACCGGTGATGGTGACGGCGGAGCCCGCCCGGGAGGGTCGCGTCGGGGCGGGATGAACGACAGGTTTTCGGCCGCGAGACGGACTCCGGGTGGCGTGCCCGCGGGGTGGGGCCGCGGTCGCGATAGAATTCTCCCGAGGCGAGGCGGGGTGATCATGGTGAGCGACCGCCGGGCAGAAGGGTCTCGACAAGGTGCAGCACGCCGATCCCGCAGGCCGGGCAGCGCAGCCGCGGGGAGATCTCCGGAGCGGGGACGGGGGCCGGGTCGATCGGTACCCGGGCTGGTGGCGGGCTGGCCGACGCGGCGATGAGTTGCTCGCGCGCCTGGGCGAGGAGGTCGTGGCGGGAGGGACTGAACAGGCCGTAGTGGCGGACCTTGGCGAACCCCTGGGGTAAGACGTGCTGCAGAAAGCGGCCGATGAAGGAGACCGCGTCGAGGGTGCACCGCTTGGTGGTGCCCGTGCGACCGTCGCGGTAGCGGAACGTGACGTGGCCGTCGTCGAAGCGTTCGAGGCGGCTGTTGACGATCGCGATGCGAAAGACGTAGCGCGCCAGATAGTCGAGGACCTTTGCCCCGGTCCCGGCGTGCTGGACGTGGACGACCCACTCCTGGCGCCAGACCGCGGGCGGTGCCTGATCGAGGAGGCCGGCCTTGCGGAGGCCCGCGCGAACCTTGCCGCGGAAGAGGCGGGACAGCGCCCGCCCGGGGACCAGGAACGCCGCGCGTGTGGACGGCACCCAGGTCCGATCGGGGCCGCGCAGCCCGCCGGCGGTGACGAGCATGTGCACGTGGGGATGGTAGAGCAGCGCGCGCGTCCAGGTGTGGAGCACCGCGAGCACCCCGGGACGCGCCCCGAGGTAGCGCGGATCGGCGGTGAGCTTGAGGAGCGCGGCGGCGGCCGCGGTCATGAGCAGGCCGTAGATGAGCTTCTGATGCGCCCGGGCGAGCGCCCGCAGCTCGGCGGGCAGGGTGAAAGTCAGCAAGAAGTAGGCGCAGGGCAGCAGGCGGGCCCGCTGCCGGTCCAGCCAGCGCCTGGTCTGGTCCCCGTGACACGCGGGGCAGTGCCGGTTGCGACAGGAGTGGTAGCTGTACTGGCGGGTGCCGCAGTGATCACACGCCCGGACGTGCCCGCCGAGGGCGGCGGTGCGACAGGCGGCGATGTCGCGCAGGGCGCGGCGCTGCGAGGGCAGCAGCGTGGGACCGTGCCGCTGCTGGTACAGCTCGCCCGCCGCGCGGACGATGTCCGCGAGCTCGAGCATGGGCGGCCGGGCCGCTCAGAGGCCCTGCATCAACCGGTTGATCGGGTCGACGGCGGTCTGGCGGACCTCCGGCGTGAGGTGGGTATAGACCTGCGTGGTCCGGGCGCTCGTGTGGCCGAGGTAGGTCTGGATGAGGCGGAGATTCACGCCGGCTTCGAGCAGATGGGTCGCGTAGGAGTGCCGCAGCGTGTGGACGTGGGCCCGCTTGTGCACGCCGCTCTGCTTGCGGGCCCGGACAAAGGCCGACTGCAGACTCGTGCGGGAAATCGGGCCGGCCCCGGGGGGGACGAAGTAGCGCGTGCCCTCGCGAACCGGCGCGGGAAACAGCCACTGCGGCGATCGGTGGGTGCGCCAGTGCGCGCGCAGCAGGGGCAGCGTATCTTTCGGCAGGGGGACGTAGCGGTCGCGCCGCCCCTTGCCGTGGATGTGCAGCAACCCCCGGGCGCTGTCCACGTCGGCGACCTGGAGGTGGGCGCCCTCCATCAGGCGCAGCCCGCAGACGTAGATGGTCGTCAGGCATGCGCGGTAGACCGGCAGCCGGACGCAGCCCAGGATGCGGCGTGCCTCGTCGCGGCTCAAGATGACCGGGAGCTTCTTCTCGCGGACGGGCCGGACCAGTCCCAGGAGCTTCCACTCGCGGCCCAGGCTGCGCTCGTAGAAGAACTTGATGCCGCACAGCGCGATGGTGAAACTGCCGCGGGCGAAGTGCTTGACATTGGCGAGGTAGAGGAAGTACTGGCGCAGATCGTCCTCGGTGAGCCGATCGGGCGGCGTGTGGAAGTGTCCGGCGAGCTGCCGGACGGCGTGGGCGTAGGCCTCCTGGGTGCGCGGCGAGAACCCGCGGAGCTGCATGTCCTCGAGCATGCGTTGGCGAAGTGGCGTCATGGCGTCCCCTTTCCGGGCGGCCGCTGGGACCGCCCGGAACAGGATGCGCCGTGACGTCACTCGCTGGGGGTGCGGTGAGAACCATCGAGAGCACGCCTTCGGCTATCCGCCGAAGGCGGATTGAGTTCAACTTCGGCATTCAGCCGACGGCCTCCGGCCGCGGCTGATACCGGCGTTATGCGTCAGGGGCCTCAGTCGATGCGATTCATAGGTATCGATCTGGCTTGGCAGAGCGACAAGAACCATACGGGCGCTGCAGTTCTCACTGGCGGGAGCGATGGCGCGCGGCTCG
>JACQCL010000008.1 GCA_016201645.1 Candidatus Rokuibacteriota bacterium | reverse complement strand
CTCGCCGCGCTTCAGGGTGAAGAGCCCGTTGCCCTGGGGCTCCAGCTTGGCCCGAAGCTCCGCGAAGTAGGTGGGATGGGTGAAGTCGCCGCTCCCGAGCAGGTTCACGCCTTTCCACTTGGCCCAGCGGGCGAGGGTCTCCACCTCCATCTCCCGGCTGGTGGCTCGGCTGTACTTGGAGTGGATGTGAAGATCGGCAACGATTCGCATTGGCTCCCCCGGGCAGACGGTTTGCCCAGATATTACACCATCTTGGCGGATTCAAGCGGCGGGTCAGAACGGATAAGGGCGGAACTCCTCGGCGACCTCGACGACACCCTGGAAGTGCGCCCGCGCCTCGGCCGCGAGGGCATCGAGCTCTTCGTGATAGTCGGCCTCGATGTGGGCGAGGATCAGGCGCCGCACTCCCGCCTTCGCCGCGATCTGCCCCGCCTCCCCTGCCGTCGAGTGGGCGCCGAAGCGGCCACGATGCCGATCGGGAAAGGTCGCCTCGTGAATGAGCGTGTCCGCGCCTTGGGCGAGCCTCACGACCTCGTCGCAGGGCTCCGTGTCGGAGGAATAGACGACCGCGGTCTTGCGCCCGGGGACGTCCACGCGCACCGCCAGGTTGGGCATTCGGCCGTGGGCATTGGGAGAGGCCGACACGACGAACGACGCGGTCCTCAGCACCTCGATCCCCTCACGGGGTTCCACGCCGTGGATCGGGACCGGGAAGTTCCCCTTGCGCGTTCTCAACTCAAAGAGGTCCACCAGGTCGGTCAGCGCCTCCACGTGCTCGGCCCGGCAGAAGATGGGGAGCGACGCCGTCCGCCCGATGAGGATCAAGTTCTGGATCAGCGCGGGGAGGCCGTAGGCGTGATCCGGGTGGACGTGGGTGATCAGGACGTGGGTCACCCGGCGCACGTCAATGCCCGCCGCCGCGAGTTTTCTGGTGGGACTGCCCCCCACATCAACCACGAGCACCTCGGAATGGCCGACGAAGGCGAGAGACGTCGTGTCCCGAGTCGCGCTGGGGATCGCGCCTGAGGTGCCCAGGAAGACGAAATGCACGGCGCTACGCGGCGCGGGAGCGCTTGAGGAGAATCGGAACCACGATGACGGCCAGGGCGATCCCGACCCCGCTCGCCAGCTGGGCCACGCGGATGGAGCCGAGCATGAGGCTGTCGGTCCTGAGCCCCTCGACGAAGAGCCGGCCCACGGAGTAGAGCCCGACGTAGATCCAGAAGAGGCACGACGGCGCGCGTTCGACCCGGTCTCTCAACGCCCAGACGAGCAGGCCGAAGACCAGGAGGTCCCAGAGGGATTCGTACAGGAACGTGGGGTGGAAGAATTCCTCCTGAGCGTAGAACAGCGGGCGATGCGGCGGGGAGATGAAGAGCTTCCAGGGGAGCGAGGTCGGAGTGCCGAACGCCTCCTCGTTGAAGAAGTTCCCCCAGCGGCCGATCGCCTGTCCCAGGGCCAGGCTCGGGGCGACGATGTCGAGGTAGCGGGCCAGCGGCAGGCGGCGCCACCAGGCGTAGCCCCCGCCGAGGAGGAGCCCGCCCAGAATCCCGCCATGGATGGCGAGGCCGCCCTCCCAGACCGCGAAGATCTTCAGCGGGAAGCGCCCGTAGTAGTCCCAGGTGAACGCCACGTAGTAGAGCCGCGCCCCGACGAGCGCGCCCAGGAGCGCAAGCTCCGAGGCCCGAAGGAGTTCCTCCGGATCCACCCCCCGCCGGCGGGCGTCGCGGTAGGCGAGCCAGAGCCCCACCGCCATGGCGGTCGCCATCAGGACGCCGTACCAGCGGATGGCCAGCGGCCCGATCTGAAGGGCGATGGATCCCGGCGATTGAAACACTACCGCGAAGGTCCCTCGAGCAAGGCGTCCGTATCGAAGAGGGAGTCCGGCAACCCGACGTTCACGTCCACGCTGCGGACCCGCGTGACGGAGAGGAGCTTGCCATCAAGGAAAATCTCCTGCCGGAAGGGATAAAAGAAGCCGGCCGCCACCTTCCGGTGCTCCGAGAAGGCGAGGTCGAGCAGCTTGGGGCGGCCCCGGACGTCCTCCCGCGCAACGAAGCGGACGACCCCGTAATCGGGATCGAGCCAGACCGCCGGGCTCGTCCTGTCACCCTGGAGAGCACCGATGACTGTCACGGCGCGCCCTCCAACCCTCACGATCTGGGTCACGTCGGTGCGGACACCGAGGCTCTGCCACTCAACCAGGAGGTCGGCGGCCGTGCGGCGGAACGGAAAAAGGGTGTGGGCCCGCTGCCGGGCGCGCTCCACGGGCGGGGCCTCGAAAATCTTCCCGCCGCGCTGGATCACCAGCCGATCGCCGCTCAGGAGCTGGACCTCGCGCTCGCCGGCAAGGTCGGTCTCGAGGCGCTGGCGGGCCGGCAGCTTGATGCTGAGCCGCTGCTCTCCCATCACCTGCTGACGGGAGTCCTGGGGATCGTAAAGCGTCAAGGTCTGACTCACGACCATGTCCGACACGCTGACCTCGCTGAGCCGGGACACGAACTGCTCCACCGCGAGGCGCGCGTCCTCGGCCGCGGCGCTTCCGCCGAATAGAGCCATGCCCAGAAGCGTCAGACAGGCCGTGGGTCGTCGCACGATCTCCTTATACGGCCCGAAACCCTGCTCTGTCAACGAAAACCGCGATTTTTGGGGCAAAATTGATTGACACCGTTCGCAGCCCTTCGGTATAGTTGAAAAAGATTCCCCCGCACCTCCCCACGAAAAGGAGTCTTGTGTGCCGACCAACGGAGCAATGACCATCGGCGTGTTGGATCTGGTCCTCAACGCCGGCCCCGTCGCGAAGTTCGTCCTCATCGTGCTCGCGATCTTCTCCATCGTCTGCTGGGCCCTGATCATCGAGAAATGGTGGCAGTTCCGTCGCGTTCGCCTGGAGAGCATGCGCTTCCTCCGGGCGTTCCGGGAGGGGCGGCGGTTCTCCGTCGTGTACGGGGCGGCAAGAAAACACCGCGACAGCCCGCTGGCCCAACTCTACACCTCCGCCTACCAGGAGCTCGGGGGCGCCAACCCGCTTCCGGAGATGGTGGACCAGATCCTCGACGATCTGGAAGAGGGGCTTCCGGCCGAGCGGCTCGAGGCGGCCAACCGCGCGATGCGGCGCGCGGCGTCGGGGGAGATCGCCCGGATGGAGCGCTACCTGCCGTTTCTCGCGACGACCGCCAGCGCCTCGCCGTTCATCGGGCTGTTCGGGACGGTGTGGGGGGTCATGGAGTCGTTCCGCGGCATCGGCCAGCAGGGCTCGGCGAGCCTCGCGGTGGTGGCGCCGGGAATCTCCGAGGCGCTGATCGCCACGGCCGCCGGCCTCGGGGCCGCCATCCCCGCCGTCATCGCGTACAACTTCTTCGTCAATCGGGTGAAGTACTGGGCCGCAGAAATGGAGGGGTTCTCCCTCGATCTGCTGAACCTCTTTTGCCGACCGGCACCGAAGACCTCGAGACCTGCGAAAGATGGCCTTTAATCTGGAGCCTACCGGCGGGGAGAGAAGCCGCCGCATCGGCGCGTCGCTGTCGGAGATCAATATTATTCCGCTGGTGGACGTGATCCTCGTCCTCCTGCTGATCTTCATGCTCACGGCCCCCATGATGTACCGGGGCATCGACGTGAACCTTCCTAAAACCAGCTCCCGGCCCACCGCCGTCGAGGAACGCATGGTCCTCACTCTAACGAAGGACCAAGTCGTTTATCTCAACGACAGGGCCGTGCCGCTCGCAGGACTCGACGCGCAGCTCCGCGACATCTTCAAGAACCGCACCGACAAGACCCTCTACCTCAAGGCCGACCAGACGCTGGCCTACGGCTTCGTCGTGGAGACGATGGATCGGGTGCGGCGGGCGGGCGTGGAGAAACTGGGGATGGTGACCGAGCCCTCCGCCCGGGGACGCTGAGCATCAGCAGCGCGGTCTTGGAGTATCCGATGAATCCCTGGAGGCGCCTACTGGGCCCGGCGCTCCGCGGCGGGTCCTTCCCCCTGTTCGGTATGACGGTGTCCGCGGTCGGCCACGTGACGCTCTTCGCGGCCCTCCTGCTGGCGGCCTGGAGCCAGTGGAACGCCTCCAAGGTGTACGTCGTCAACTTGGTGCCCGCCGTCTCTCAATTTGGCTCGCCGGCCGGCCGAAGCGTGGCCCCGAGTCTTCCGCCCCGAGCGGAGCCTGGGCGGAGCACTCCCGACGCCGCCTTAAAGGAGGCTCCGGCCACGCCCGCCAAGCCATCCGAACCGTCCCTGCCCGAAGCCCGCGCCAGCCGGCAGCCCGCCCTGCCACGCCCGGGGGAAAAGGAACTGCCGCCTCTGGCCGCCCCCTCTGAGCGCCGCCCGAGCCCGGCTCCCTCTGCGCCCCGGACCGAGAGCCCCGGCCCCGCCACCGACGAGGCCCGGGCGGCCGTGGCCCCCGTTCCCCTGGGACGCCCCAGCGGCTCGCCGGCCGGGGTGGCCTCGCTGTCGCTCGACGTTTCCGACTTCCCGTTCACGTACTACCTGAGGCAAATCCAGCAGAAGGTGAGTGAGAAGTGGGTCCACCCCGCCCGGACTGCCGAGCGCGGGTTGCGCGTCGTGGTGCTCTTCGAAATCTCCCGGGACGGCCAGATCGCCACCCCTGAGGTGGAAAAGAGCTCGGGGAACGCCTTGTACGACCAGTCCGCCCTTCGGGCGGTGATGGACGCAGCCCCGTTCCCGCCCTTGCCGCAAGAATTCCAGGCCCAGTCGCTCCGGGTCCACTTCGGCTTCGATTTCGAACGGGATCGGAGCTGATCCCGTGACCCATCCCCGGCCCCTCCTGCTCCTGCTGGCCCGGGTGTGGGCCCTCGCCCTCGGCGGGCTTCTGCTCACCCCCCTGCCTTCCCACTCCCAGGGAGTGGACGTCTTTCTCAACGTCATGGCCGGGGGCAGCAAGAAGCTCAATATCGCGATCCCCGAATTCACGCTCCTGGCGGGCAAGGACTCCCAGGGGCTGGCGAAAAAAATCCCTGAAGTGACTGCGGCCGACCTCGGGTTCTCGGCGCTCTTCAGCGTCGTGTCAGGCACTCCCCCCTTTCCGGCCGCCGACCCGGAGGCGACCAAGACCATGCTGAAGGAGTTCGCCGCCTCCGGTGCCCACGCCGCCCTCCACGGGCTTCTGGCCCTCCGGGGCGAGCGCGCCGAGGCCGAAATGAGGCTCTACGACCTGACCAGCCCCGACCAGCGGCTCATTGCCTCCAAACGCTTCGAGCTCCGCGCCACCGAGGGTCGCCGTCTGGCCCACAAGATCGCCGATGAGGTCGTCTATCAGTTCACGGGCGAGCCGGGCATCGCCGACACCAAGATCGCCTACGCGAGTAGCGCGTCGGATTCGAAGGAGTTGTACGCCATGGACTACGACGGGGCGGCGCCCACGCGCCTCACCGCCAACAACTCGATCAACCTCTCGCCGGCCTGGAGCCCCGACGCCCGCTCGCTGGCCTTCACCTCGTACATGCGGGGATACCCTTACCTCTACCGCCTCTTCCCGTTCGAGCGACGGCCGATCCAGCTCCTCTCCGGCTTTCTCGGCATCAACACGTCGCCGGCCTGGAGCCCCGATGGCCGGTTTGTGGCGCTCACGCTCTCGAAAGACGGGAACCCGGAGATCTACCTGCTCAACGTGGCGACGGGCGCTACGCGACGCCTCACGAATCACCCGGCCATCGACACCGAGCCCACCTGGTCGCCGACCGGCCGGGAGATCGCCTTCATCTCAGACCGCACGGGCACCGCCCAGGTCTTCGTCATGGATGCCGAGGGGGCCAACGTCCGGCAACTGACCTTCGCGGGATTTAACACGCAGCCCCGCTGGTCTCCCAAGGGCGACGCGATCGCCTACACCTCGCGCCAGGGAAACCAGGATATCTGGGTGGTGAACGCCGACGGCTCGAATGCCCGGCGGCTCACCGCCGGGCCGGGGTCGAACGAGAGCGCCTCCTGGGCCCCCAACGGCCGCCACCTCGTCTTCCAGTCCAACCGGCTCGGCAGCTGGCAGCTCTTCACCATGCTGGCCGACGGCTCCGAGCAGCGGCTCCTCACCCGAGGGGGCGGGGAGCTCACAAGTCCTTCGTGGTCTCCGCGCCTCCCGTGATAGCATCAAGCAAGGCATTCTGTGATCAACCCAATTCACCGCGCGAAAGGAGGAAGCGACATCATGGGGCACCGTAGGTGGCAGTTCGTGGCAATTTTCTCCGTGCTGGTCCTGGCACTCTTTCTCGTTGGGTGCCCGAAGAGACCGGCCACAACGACGGCCGCCGCTCCGGCGCCCGGGGCCCCGGCGCCCGGGGCTCCCGGGGGCGGCCCCGGGGGCGGACCCGGCGCGGCGCCGGGCACCCCGCCGGCCCTGAAGGAGTTCACGCCTCAGGCGACGCTCACGGACATCCACTTCGACTTCGACAAGTACGACGTCCGT
>JACQCL010000019.1 GCA_016201645.1 Candidatus Rokuibacteriota bacterium | reverse complement strand
GAGGAGTTCGACCTTCACGTGGGCGACTTCTGCGTGGTCGAGAGCCCCAGCGGCACAGTGGTGGGGGAGGTTCGGCGCCCGAAGCGCCCCCTCCCTGACTTCAAGCGGGACCGCCTCTTCCGGCGGGTGGTCCGCAAAGCGACGACGTCAGAGGCCAACGACTGGCGGGAGCGGCGCGAGCGCGAGGATCGGGCGGTCGTGACGTGCCAGCAGCGCGCCCGGGAGAAAAACCTCCACCTGAAGGTCGTGGACGTGGAGCTGGCTCCGAACGGTCGGCGGGTGACGGTCTTCTTTAACTCGGAGGAGCGCGTGGATTTCAGGGAGCTGGTGCGGGACCTCGCCCGGGAATTCCGCGCCCGCATCGAGATGCGGCAGATCGGCGCCCGCGACACTACCAAGGTGATGGACGGGATCGGGCCGTGCGGCCGCCAGCTCTGCTGCTCGTCGTGGCTCAGGAAGTTCGAGCCGATCTCGGTGAAGATGGCGAAGGTTCAGGACATGCCGCTGACGGATAACCGGCTCCTGGGCAACTGCGGCCGGCTCAAGTGCTGCCTGCTCTACGAGTTCTCCACGTACGAGGAGCTCCGTTCCCGCCTCCCGCGGGTCGGGAGCGCCTGTCGGGCAGAATGCGGCGGGGGCGGTTGCATGGAAGGGAAGGTCAAGTCTATCCGGCTGCTGAAGGAGACGGTCGTGGTGGGCTTTCACGACGGCACCGAGGCCGAGGTCCCGCTGCACCTGCTGACGTGGGAGGGAAGGCCGCATATCAAGCCCGACGACCCGCCCGCAAGGGGCGGGTGCCCGTAGAGGTGGCTCGCTCCGCTCGCGCTTGCGGCTAATACACGAGAGCATGAGCCTTAGCTCGCGCACGTTTTACCTTACGACGCCGATCTACTACGTCAACGCGGTCCCCCACCTGGGCCACGCCTATACGACGCTCATCGCTGACACCATGTGTCGCTACCGGCGGCTCGCCGGTGATCGCGTGCACTTCCTCACCGGCACCGACGAGCACGGCGACAAGATCGCCCAGGCCGCCGCCAAGGCCGGCGAGACGCCGCAGGCATACGCCGACCGGATCGCCGGGGCGTTCCGAGACACCTGGCGCCGCCTCGGGATCAGCAACGACGACTTCCTCCGCACCACGGAGCCGCGCCACCAGGCGATCGTGCAGGCGATCCTCCAGAAGCTCCACGATGCGGGGGAGATCTACTTCGGCGAATACGGCGGCAACTACTGTTACGGCTGCGAGCGCTTCTACACGGACAAGGAGCTGGTGGACGGCAAATGCCCTGACCACCAGACGCCGCCCACCTTCATCAAGGAGCAGAACTACTTTTTCCGGATGAGCCGCCATCAGGAGTGGCTCGTCCAGCACATCGAGGCGCACCCCGACTTCATCCGCCCCGAGCGCTATCGGAACGAGGTGCTGGCTTTCCTGCGTGACCCCCTGGAGGACCTCTGCATCAGCCGCCCCAAGAGCCGCCTTCAGTGGGGGATCCCGCTGCCCTTCGATGAGAGCTACGTCACCTACGTGTGGTTCGATGCCCTGATCAACTACGTGTCGGCCCTCGGCCTGCCGCGCTCGGAGCCGTTCGAAACGTTCTGGCCCCACGCCCAGCATCTGATCGCCAAGGACATCCTCAAACCCCACGGCATCTACTGGCCCACGATGCTGAAGGCCGCGGGGCTGCCGCTCTACCGGCATCTCAACGTCCACGGCTACTGGAGCCTGGCCGGCGGCAAGATGTCTAAGTCCATCGGCAACGTCGTGGAGGCGCTCGCCCTCGCCGACAAGTACGGCCACGACGCCTTTCGCTACTTCCTCATGCGCGAGATGACCTTCGGCTTGGACGCGAACTTCTCGGAGGACGCCTTCGTGGCCCGCCTCAACGCCGACCTCGCCAATGATCTGGGGAATCTCGTGAGCCGGGCCACGACGATGATGGTCAACTTCGCCGGGAGCGTGGTGCCCGGACCCGGCGCTCCGAGCGTGGAGGAGTCCGAGGTCCGAGCGGCTCTCGAAAAGGCCCGGGCCGAGGTGGACGATGCGATGGAGGAGTTCGCCTTCCAGCGCGCGCTGATCGCGATCTGGGAGTTCGTCGGCGCCGTGAACCGTTACGTGGATACGACAGCTCCCTGGGTCCTGGCCAAGGATCCGGCGAAGCGCGGGCGCCTGGACACCGTGCTGTACACCCTCGCCGAGGCTCTTCGCTGTCTGTCGGTCCTCCTGGCTGCGTTCCTCCCGAAGACGACTGAGCAGATCCGGGAGATCCTGGGCCTGGGCGGGTTTCCCATCAGGCTGGCGGATCTCGCCTGGGGGGCGGTCAAGCCCGGCATAACGGTCCAAAAGGCTCCCGCCCTCTTCCCACGGATCGAGACCGGAAACCCTCTCCCCCTCACCCCGCCCCTCTCCCCCAAGGGGGAGAGGATGAAGGTGAGGGGGGAAAGGCAAGGCGAGGGGGCTCGCATCACGATCGAGGAGTTCTCGCGGATTGATTTGAGGGTGGGCGAGGTGGTGGCCGCCGAGAAGGTGGAGAAGGCGAAGCGGCTCCTCAAGCTCACAGTCAAGGTCGGGGCCGAGGTCCGAACGCTCGTTGCCGGGATCGCGGAGTATTACGCCCCGGCCGATCTGATCGGAAAGAAGGTGGTGGTCGTGGCCAACCTGGAGCCGGCCACGCTCATGGGCATGGAGTCTGACGGCATGGTCCTCGCCGCGTCTGAGGGCCAGGACCTTGCCCTCATCGTCCTCGATCGCGATCTCCCCCCCGGCGCCAAAGTGAAGTAGCGAGGTGCGGAAGGGCGTCCTCATCGCGCTCCTCGTCATCTTTTCACCCGGGATTGCCTTCGCCGTGTTCGAACTGTTCTTTTACGCGGGCCCGCTGAGAGAACGCTCGCGGCTGGCGGCTTGGGCGTTCCTGACGGTGGGTGTTGTCTGTGTCCTCGGCCTTCTGTATCTCTTGGCTCGCGACGCCCTCCGCCGGCTCCGGTGAGCGAGAGTTCCTGGTTCAGATGGGTGAAGAAGTGGGGCGTCTCGGTCGCCTCGCTCGCCTCCGGGCTCCTCACGCTCTTCGTGTTCCGCCGCGGACTTCCCGACGTCGCCTGGATCGTCGGCTACCTGATTCTCCTCTGGCTGCTCTTCGCTGTCTTCACTCAGCTCCGCGCTCCTCTCGAGGCTCGGGGTCGTCACCTCGTGCTGAGCGCCGCGGACTACACGATCCAGACCCTCTACCACAATCTGCTGCTCTTCGTCCTCCCCGCCTACTACGCGAGCGCGACGCTCACCTCGGCGAACGTCTGGTTCCTGCTGGCGGTGGCCGGCGGCGCTCTGGTGACGGCGGTGGACCCGTGGTACCGCGCCATCGTCCACCCGCGGCGGTGGCTGAACCACGCGCTGCTGGCCTTTTCCATGTTCGCGGCCCTGAACGTGGCGCTGCCGCTAGTGGGTGTTCGGCCGTTCTGGGCGACTGAGGGGAGCGCGGTCCTGTGCGCCCTGGCGCTGGCGCCGGCTCTCCGGCGAGCGGGGGGGAGCCAGGCGGGAGCCTGGGCGCGCGCGTCGGTCTTTGCCGGCGTCGCGGTCATCCTCCTCCTGGCGGTTCGCTCGTGGATCCCTCCGGCCCCACTCCACCTGGCTCGCGCCACTCTCGCCCGCGATGTCAGCGGCCTGGAGCCCGTTGGTCTTGTGGAGAGCCCGGTGTCGGCGGCGGACCTTCAAGCCTTCGGCGGCCTGGTCGCCTACACGGCCATCTATG
>JACQCL010000038.1 GCA_016201645.1 Candidatus Rokuibacteriota bacterium | reverse complement strand
GGGGCAGACCGGCCTCTCGACGGCCTTCGACATGCCCGCCCTCATGGGCTACGACGCTGACCACCCGCGGGCCCGAGTGGAGGTCGGCAAAGAGGGCGTCTCGATTTCAACCCTCGCCGACATGGAAACGCTCTTTGACGGAATCCCGCTCGGCGACGTCACGACCTCGATGACCATCAACTGCACGGCCTCCATCGCGCTGGCGATGTACCTTGCCGTGGCGGACAAGAAGGGGATCGGCTGGGATCGCGTCGGCGGGACGATGCAGAACGACATGCTGAAGGAGTTCATCGCCCAGAAGGAGTGGATCTGCCCTCCCGAGCCCGCGGTCCGCATCGTCGTGGACATGATCGAATTCACCGCCAAACATGTTCCCAAGTTCAACCCGGTCTCGATCTCCGGCTATCACATCCGGGAGGCCGGCAGCACCGCGGTTCAGGAGCTTGCATTTACGCTGGCGGACGGCATCGGCTATGTCCAGGCCGCGATGAACCGAGGTCTCGACGTGGATGCCTTTGCGCCGCGCCTCTCTTTCTTCTTCGACATCCATAACGACTTCTTCGAGGAGATTGCCAAGCTCCGGGCTGCGCGTCGCATCTGGGCCACCGTCATGCGGGAGCGCTTCGGCGCGAAGCGCCCGGAGTCCATGCGTCTGCGCACCCACACGCAGACCGCCGGAGTGTCGGCGACGGCCCAGCAGCCGTTGAACAACATCGCCCGCGTCGCCCTTCAGGCCCTCGCCGCGGTGCTGGGTGGCGCGCAGTCCCTGCACACCAACTCCTACGACGAGACTTGGGCCCTGCCCACCGAGGAGGCGGTGACGGTCGCCCTCCGGACCCAGCAGATCATCGCCGAGGAGAGCGGGGTGCCGTTGAGCATTGATCCCTTGGGCGGTTCGTACTACCTGGAGGCGCTGACCGATCGGATGGAAGAGGGCGCCTGGACGTACATCCGGAAGATCGACGAGCTGGGAGGAATCATCCGCGCGATAGACCTGGGGTATCCTCAGCGGGAGATCGCCGACGCGGCCTACCGGTACCAGCTCATGGAGGACCGGGGCGAAAAGACCGTCGTGGGGGTGAACAAGTACGTTGTGGCGAATGAGAAGCCGATCCAGTACCTCAAGATCGACGAGACCGTGGAGCTGGAACAGGTCGAAAAAGTCAGGCGCCTCAAGGCCTCGCGCGATCAGTCAAAGGTTGAGCGCCGGGTGAAGCAGGTGGCCGAGACGTGTCGCAACGGCCGGAACCTCATGCCGGTGCTCATCGATGCGGTCAAGGACTACGTGAGCCTAGGTGAGATCTCGGACGTGTACCGGCAGGTGTTCGGCCTCTACCGGGAACCCATTATCTTTTAGGAGGTGGGAATGGACTGTGTCTTCTGCAAGATCCGGGACGGGCAGATCCCCTCGTTCAAGATCTATGAGGACTCGAGGACCCTGGCCTTCATGGACATCAACCCGCTGAACCCGGGTCACTGCCTGGTGATCACCAAGGGCCACGCCGCCACGATCTTCGAGGTCGAGGTCCTGGACCTCCAGGCGGCCGTCGCGACGACGAAGAAGGTGGCGAGCGCGGTGAAAGGTGCGGTGCAGGCCGATGGGGTCAACATCCTCCAGGCCAATGGCGCCGCGGCCTTCCAGTCCGTCCCCCACTTCCACTTTCACGTCATCCCGCGCTTCACCAACGATGGCAAAGGCTTTGACTGGAAATTGGTGCCCGGCGACAAGCAGCAGATCGGCATGAACGGGGAGCGGATCCGCGCGGTGTTGAGGTAGACCAAATGGCCGAGCGTAAGGTGCGAGTGCTGATTGCCAAGCCGGGGTTGGATGGGCACGATCGGGGGGCCAAGATCGTCGCGCGCGCCCTCCGGGATGCGGGGTTCGAGGTGATCTACACGGGTCTCCACCAGACGCCGGAGCAGGTCGTGGCCACGGCGATCCAGGAGGACGTGGACGCTATCGGGCTCAGCGTGCTGTCCGGCGCCCACAACCATCTCTTCAAGCAGATCCTGGCGCTGCTCAAGGAGAAAGGTGCCGACGACATCGTGGTCTTTGGTGGAGGAGTCATTCCCCCCGACGACGTCGCCGCCCTCAAGGCGCTGGGCGTCCGAGAGCTGTTCACCCCCGGCACGTCCACTCAGGACATCGTCCGGTTCGTGCGGGAACACATCAGGGCGGCGGTCTAGATGATGCGGTGCCTATCCGGCCGACGTCTGCCCCTCGCTCGCGGAGCCTTCGGCGGTCACCCATCTGTGGCTCGCGGGGCGGGGACGCCCCTCCGGACTCGCTCCCGTTGCGCCCGATTTATCCGCCATATCCCCCTTGCTGCCCGTGGCCAGTTGAATGGCCGGGGTGTGCGGTCCGGCTTCCCCTTCCCCGCTCGCTCCGGGTACCCGCGCCCGAAGGGCGTGGGTGTGGGACCCGACCGCCTCTCGGCACGGCTCGTCGGGGCAGATCGCCGGCCGGATCAAGACGTCTTGAGAGGTACGCATGGCTTTTGAGCTGACGCCGGAGCAGCGGCAGATCCGGAAGGTCGCGCGGGAGTTTGCCGAGGGGGAAGTCGCGCCCGTCGCCGCCAAGCACGATGAGACGTGCGAGTTCCCTGCCGCGATCGTTCAAAAGCTGGGAGAACTCGGGTTCATGGGGGTTCTCGTCCCGCCCCAGTACGGGGGGGCGGGGCTGGATTATGTGTCTTACGCCTTGATCGTCGAGGAGCTGAGCCGATCGGACGGCTCGGTCGGCATTACCATGTGGGCGCACAACTCCCTCTGCGCGAATCACATCAACCTCTTCGGGACCAAAGCCCAAAAAGAGAAGTATCTGGTGCCGCTCGCCCGAGGGGAGGCGATCGGCGCCTGGGGCCTCACGGAGCCCGGCTCCGGTTCCGATGCGGCGGGGATGAAGTCCGCGGCCGTGCGCGAGGGGCGGCAGTTCGTCCTGAACGGGACGAAGGCCTTCATCACCAACGGGAGCGTGGGGCGGATCGCAGTGGTTATGGCGATTACGGAGCCCGCCCTCGGGAGCAAGGGGATCTCGGCCTTTATCCTGGAACGGGGGATGCCGGGGTTCAGCCCGGGCCAACGCTACAGGAAACTCGGCCTCCACGCCTCCGACACCTCGGAGCTGGTCTTTGACGGTGTCCGAGTCCCCGAGGAGAACCTGCTCGGAGAGTTGCACATGGGATTCGTGAACAGCCTGCAAGTCCTGGAGGGCGGGCGCATCGCCATGGCCGCGATGGCGGTGGGGCTCGCCCAGGGCGCCCTCGACGCGACGGTCGCCTATATGAAACAGCGCACTGCCTTCGGCAAGACCCTGGCCGAGTTCAACGGGCTCCAGGGGATGGTGGCCGAGATGGCGACGGAGATCGAGGCCGCGCGGCTTCTCACCCTCCGTGCCGCGTACCTGAAGGATCAGGGAAAACCCGCCCGGCAGGCGGCCTCCATGGCCAAGGTGTTTGCCTCCGAGGTGGGCATGCGGGCGGCCACGAGGGCCGTCCAGCTCCACGGCGGTGCCGGCTACGTGACCGAGTTTCCGGTCGAGCGGATCTTCCGCGACGTCAAGCTCTGCGAGATCGGTGAGGGGACCTCGGAGGTCCAGCGGATCGTCATTGCCCGAGAGCTCCTCGGGTTTCGCGCGTAGAACGGGCGGCTCCAGCCCACCTCCTTTCTCTTCAATCCCGGCCTCTGGTTGTCTCAACGGATCACCGTAAGCCCCTGTCGTACATGCCGGAATGCTTGACAGGCCTGGTGGGCTGGACTAGACTCTGGCCACTTCACCGAGGCGGATACGCACCCACCTTCCATGAAAACTCTCGATGCGGGCGTAGGCGAGTTCCGGTTCACGGATCCCGATGAGATCCGTGGGTGGATGCGGACTCACAAGCGGCGGGAGTTCGTGGACAAGACCCTCTCCGAGGGCGAGGCGGTGCGCCGGTTCGTGGCCGACGGCGACTACGTTTCCTTCGACTTCTCTTCCTTCACCCGCGGCCCGCTGGCGCTGATTCGCGAGATCATCCGCCAGGGCCGGCGCGACCTCTGGTACTGCGCCAAGTTCACGCTGATGGAATCCACCCTGCTGGCGGCCGCCGGCGCCTGCTCCCGCATTGACGCGGGATTCCTGGGGCTCGGTGACACGCTGAACCGGGCCGTCGAGGAGGGCAGGGTCCAGGTCACCGAGTGGACGAACGGGACGCTGACGCTGCGGCATCTGGCCGGCAGCATGGGGGTGCCGTTCCTCCCGACACGGGCGCTGCTCGGAACCGACACGCTCCGGTATTCCGGCGCGAAGGTGGTGGAGGACCCGTTCGGCGGGAGGCCCATCGCGTTGGTCCCCGCCCTGAACCCGGACGTGAGGTTGATCCACGTGCACCAGGCCGACGTGTACGGCAACGCCCGGTGCTTCGGCCCGGGTGTTTCACCCCTCGAGACGGCGGCGGCCTCGCGCAAGGTGATCATCTCCACGGATGAGATCATCGATCACGACGACATCAGGAAGGATCCCGCCAAGACCACGATCCCGTACTACATGGTGGACGCGGTGGTGTACGCGCCGTTCGGCGCCTATCCCGGAGGTCTTCCCGGGATGTACGAGATGGATTTCGAGCATTTCGCGGAGTACAACACGCTCGAGGGACAGGGGAACCTGAAGGCCTACCTGGAGACGTACGTCTACAGCGTGGGGTCGCACGAGGAGATGCTCGCCAAGCGCGTGGGCCTCGCCCGGCTCAACGATTTGCGCCGCCGCGCCACCATCAAAGAGGGGTATCGGTGAGCGAGTACACCGAGGCCGAAGTGATGATCGCGCTCTGCGCCCGGCTGCTCGAGAACCAAAAGACAGCCTTCATCGGGTTCGGGATGCCCCAGGTGGCAGCCATCCTCGCCCAGCGGATCCAGGCGCCCCAGCTCGTCCAGGTTTTCGAGTTCGGCGCCATCGGCCCGACGCCCCTTACGCCGTTCGTGCGCAACACCATGGGCGGACCCTCGAACTGCTATCGCTCCATCGCCTGGACCAACATGAACCAGATCTTCGCTCAAGCTCAGGTCGGGTTGGTGGACTACGGCGTGCTCGGCGCGACCCAGATCGACATCTACGGGAACATCAACTCGACCATGCTGGGGGCGGACTACAAGCGGCCTACAAAGCGCTTTCCCGGCTCCGGCGGCGCCAACGAGGTGGCCTCCTACTGCTGGAGGACCATCATCATCATGATGCACGAGAAGCGCCGCTTCGTGCCCCGAGTCGATTTCATCACCTCTCCGGGCTTCCTCGACGGGACTCCCGGCGCTCGCGAGCGGGCGGGGCTCCCGGGCGATACCGGTCCGTGGCGCGTCGTGACCTCCAAGGCCCTCTTCGGCTTCGACGACGACTCCAAGAAGATGACCCTCCTCGGAGTGCTCCGGGGGCTCACGCCGGAGCAGGTGCTCGCCGAGATGGACTTTAAACCGCTGGTCCCTCGGCGCGTCGAGAGCCTGGTGCCGCCCACCGAGCAGGAGCTCCGGATTCTCCGGGACGAGATCGACCCGGCAAAGACGATCATCGGCCGAACCGGGAAGGTGTGATGGCAGAGCCCATTCTCCAAGTCGAAGACATTCACCTGGCCTTCGGTGGGGTGAAGGCTCTTCAGGGTGTGAGCTTCGAGGTCCGGCGGGGAGAGATTTTGTCGGTCATCGGTCCGAACGGCGCGGGCAAGACCGTGTGCCTGAACTGCATCAATGGGCTGTACCGTCCCCAGCAGGGTCGGATCCGTTTCGAGGGGAAGGACCTTGGCGGCCTCACGCCCTATCAGCGAGCAGCCCTCGGGATCTCCCGCACCTTCCAGAAGATCGAGCTGTTCAGCGGCATGACGGTGCTGGACAACATCCGGCTCGGCCGCCACATCCACCTGAAGGCCGGGCTTCTGTCGGGGGCGATCTATCTCGGCAAAGCCGCCCGCGAGGAGATCGAGCACCGCCAGTTCATCGAGCGGGAGATCATCGACTTTCTGGAGATGACCCACCTCCGGGATAAGGTGGTCGGGATGCTCCCCTACGGCCTCCAGAAACGAGTGGAGTTGGGGCGGGCCCTCGCCGTTGGCCCTCGCCTCATCCTCCTCGACGAGCCCATGGCGGGGCTCAACCTGGAAGAAGTGGAGGACATGGCCCGCTTCATCATCGACATCAACGAGGAAGAACGCTGGCGGGTGACGTGCCTCCTGGTGGAGCACGACATGGGAGTGGTTATGGACATCTCGCACCGCGTGGCGGTGCTGAACTTCGGGGAGAAAATCGCCGAGGGGACCCCGGAACAGGTCCAGGCCGATCCGCTGGTACATCAGGCGTACCTGGGAGAGGAGAAGGATGTTTTCACGTCAAGACGGTGACCCGTCCCGGCGGGTGGAGATCACCCCGGAGCTGACGCTTCCCAAGCTCCTCCTGGAGACGGCGCGCTACTACGGCGACCGGAAGATCGCCATGCGTGAGAAGGAATTCGGCGTCTGGCGGCCCATCACCTGGCGCCGGTACTTGACCGAGGTCAGGCTCCTAGCCCTGGGGTTTAGAGCCCTTGGGCTCCGCAGCGGAGACAAGGTGGCCCTCATCGGCCACAACCGGCCCGAAGGCCTCTGGGCCGAGATGGCGACTCTGGCCATCGGGGGGATCGTCGTGTGGCTTTACCAGGACGCGCTGATCGACGAGGTCCAGTACGTGCTGGATCACTCGGACGCCCGGTTCCTGGTGGGCGAGGGGCAGCAGGAAGTGGACAAGGGCCTCGCCGTCACGCCCCGCTGCCCCAAGCTGGAACGGATCATCTGGGACGACCCGAAGGGGATGCGCGGGTACGATGACCCGTCGCTCATGAGCCTCGCGGATGTACGCCGCCTGGGGGAGGAGCTGGACGCCAAGGACCCGGAGGCCTTCGAGCGGATGGTGGCCCAGGGCAGGTGCGACGACGTCGCGCTCCTCTTCTACACGTCCGGCACCACGGCCCAGCCCAAGGGAGCCCTCCTGAGCCACCGGAACATGCTCAAGATGGGACAGAACATGCTGGCCGTGGACCCGTGCGGGGAGAGTGACGATTTCGTGTCGTTCCTGCCCTTTTCCTGGATCGGCGAGCAGATGATGTCGATTTCCTGCGGGCTGATGGCGGGTTTCACGATCAATTTCCCCGAGGACCCGGAAACCGTCCAGCGCGACATCCGCGAGATCGCTCCCCAGGTGATGTTCTCCCCGCCTCGGATTTACGAGCAGATGGTCCGGACGGTGCAGGTGAAGGTGCTGGACTCGCCCGGGGTCAAGCGGAATGCCTACCGCTGGGCGCTCGGGGTCGGGGGCCGGGTGGTCGATCTGAAATTCGCCAAGCAGCCGATTCCCGGCTTCCTCTGGCTGAAATACAAGCTGGCAAACCTCCTGGTGCTCAGGAAACTCCGCGATCATCTCGGGCTGGCGCGGGTCCGCCACGCGTACACGGGCGGCGCCGCCCTGGGGCCTGATCACCTGAGATTTTTCCATTCGATCGGCGTCAACCTCAAGCAGATCTACGGTCAGACCGAGATCGCCGGCATCTCGGTAGTGCATCGGGACGGCGACGTCCGGTACGACACCGTGGGGACCCCGATTCCGGAGACCGAGGTCGGCATCGCCCCGGACGGCGAGATCCTCTCCAGGAGCCCGTGCGTCTTCACAGGTTATTACAAGAATCCGGAAGCGACGGGGGAGACGCTGAGGAACGGTTGGCTTCACTCGGGCGACATCGGTTTCCTCGACGACCAAGGACACCTGGTGGTCTTCGACCGCCGCAAGGACGTAATGACCCTCGCCGACGGAAGCCGCTTCTCCCCTCAGTATCTCGAGACCCGGCTCAAGTTCAGTCCCTACATCAAGGACGCCTGGATCCTGGGGGACAAGCGCCAGGCCGTCACGGCCGTGATCTGCATCGACGCCGGGGTCGTCGGCAAGTGGGCCGAGGACCACCATATTCCGTACACGAGCTACCCCGAGCTCTCTCACAAGCCCGAGGTACAGGCCCTGGTGAGAGACGCCGTCCTCCACGTCAACAAGGCGCTCCCCCCGGCGGCGCGCATCCAGCGCTTCCTGAACCTCCACAAGGAATTCGACGCCGACGACGAGGAGCTGACCCGCACCCGGAAGCTCCGCCGGACGTTCCTGGAGGAGCGCTACCAGGATATCGTGGAAGGACTCTACTCGGCCGCCCGCGAGATCCACCTCGAGACCACCGTGACCTACGAGGATGAGCGGACCTCGCGCAGCAAACACACACTGCGGGTAGTCGAAACGGCCTGATGGCTATCTTCATCGAGCTCCTGCTCTCCGGGATCATGGTGGGTTCCATCTATGCCCTGGTGGCTCTGGGCTGGACCCTCATCTACAAGTGCTCCGGGGTCTTGAACCTGGCCATGGGGGAGCTGACGCTGATCGGGGCCTACGTGTGTCTGACCTATTACCAGTGGGGGTTCCCGTTTCCCTTGGCGCTCATCGCCACGCTGATCACGGGATTCATCCTGGGGCTGGTGACGGAGCGGCTCTTCCTGCGCCGGATGATCGGCGAGCCGATCCTGGCGATCATCATGATCACGGCGGGGCTCTCGTTCTTCTTCCGGGCGGTGGTCGGCTTCACCTGG
>JACQCL010000001.1 GCA_016201645.1 Candidatus Rokuibacteriota bacterium | reverse complement strand
GTCGGGCTTGCCGGAGGTCACCCGCTGTGCAGCACGGCCCTGGACCTGTTCGTATCGGTTTACGGAGCCGAAGCGGGGAATCTGGCCCTCAAGGCGCTGGCAGTGGGCGGCGTCTTTGTCGGCGGCGGGATTGCCCCGAGAATCCGCGCCAAGCTTGGCGGCGGAGCTTTCCTCAGCGCCTTCTGCGACAAGGCGCGGTACTCGGAGCTCATGAAGTCCATCCCGGTTCGTCTGGTTCTCAACCCGGGGGCGGCGCTGCTCGG
Source organism: Candidatus Rokuibacteriota bacterium (assembly GCA_016201645.1). Lineage (GTDB taxonomy): Bacteria > Methylomirabilota > Methylomirabilia > Rokubacteriales > CSP1-6 > JACQCL01. Next base: position 6,253 of record JACQCL010000001.1, on the reverse strand, counting down.
GGCCGCACACGTCGCGCACGGCCTCCTTCATCCGAGATGACCCGGAGGGCGACTGGAGGAAGAATATGAAGCGCTACGACCTCCTCGTGATCGGGGGCGGGGCCGCGGGGATCAACGCCCTCAAGCAAAGCGTCAAGCTGGGCGCGCAGGTGGCGCTCGTAGATCCGGGCCCGCTCGGCGGGGCCTGCATCAACCGGGGGTGAATTCCCAAGAAGACCTTGGTAAGGTCTGGGCGGATCCATCAGCTGGTCAAGAGCGCCGGTGTCTTCGGCACGCGAACCGGCGAAGTGGCGCTTGATTGGGACGCGGTCGTCTCCCGCCAGCACGAGGTGGTGCGCGCGGTCCAGCCCCCGCCGGAGGCATTCGAGAAGCTGGGGGTGAAGGTCCATCTCGCGGAGGCGCGTTTCGTGGACCCGCACACCTTGGAGGTCAACGGTCAGCAGGTTCAGGGTGAGAAGATCATCATCGCCGCCGGCTCTGAGCCGGTGGTCCCTCCGCTCCCGGGAAAGGAGCTCACGATCACCTCGGACCAGGTCCTCTTCCTTCCGCGCTTCCCCGAGCGTCTGACTCTGATCGGCGCCGGCGTGATCGGGCTCGAGATGGCCGGGGCCTTCGCCGACCTTGGAGCGCGCGTGACGGTTGTCGGCAAAGATCTCGAGATTCTTCCGACGCTGGACACCGACGTGGCCGCCTACATCCGGAAAATCCTCGAGCAGAGAGGCGTGATCTTTCATCTTGGGAGCACCGTGGAGCGTTTCTCGGGCCGGCCGGGCGCGGTGACCACCCACGTGAGGACTGAGGGGACGACGGTCCCGATCGAGTCGGCCCAGGTGTGTCTTGCCATGGGGCGGCGCTTTAACCCCACGCGGCTCGGCGCCGACCGTTTGGGTCTCGCCCTCGGCAGGCTGGGGCTCAAGGTGACCCCGTATCTGCGCTCCTCGATCCCGCACATTTACGCGGCGGGGGATGCGGCCGGCAACCAGCAGTTGACGCCGACGGCCGCCTACGAGGGAAAGCTGGCGGCTGTGAACGCGCTTCGGGGTGACGTCGAGAGGGCCGACTACACCGCTGTGCCGCAGACGATCTTCACCACGCCCGAGGTTGGACGCGTGGGCCTCACGCACCGAGAGGCGCTCCGGCGCGGGGTGAAGTGCCACGTGGCCACCCACGACATGCGCGGCGCCTCCAACGGCCGTGCCACAGGGGAGGACGCGGGATACCTGAAGCTCGTCTTCGACGGGGCAACCGAGAAAGTCCTCGGCGTCCAGATGGTCTCCTACGCGGCCGCCGAGCTGATCCAGCTGGCGACGCTGGCGATCCGTTCGGGCGCCGACTCCCAATTCCTGTCGAGCCAGCTCTCGATCCACCCGAGTCACGGCGAGCGGCTCCTGAAGATCTTCGGTCATGATCACCACGAGGTGTGCCAACCCGCCTGAGGTGAAAACGATGCGAATGTTTCCGAGGGCGATTCGGCTGATGAGCGCGACAATCCTCTTCCTCGGGGGCGTGGCACTCCCCCCGCTCCCCGCGACCGCCGAACCCATCGCCTTCAAGCTGCTTTCCAACTATTCGCGCGCGACCTTCAAGACCGACGCGCAGCTCGAGACCATCGTCGGCACCACCGCGGGGCCCGGCGTGACCGGGGCGGTGACGGTGAATCTCGCGAAGCCTCAGGGCGCTACGGGGATCATCCGGATAGATCTCACCACGCTGAACTCAGGCGTCGCCAAGCGGGATGCGGACATGAAGGGACCCGAGTACCTCGACACCGCCAACGAGGCGAACCGCTACGCGGTCTTCGAGGTTAAGGGCGTGGAGATCGCCGGGCCCCTCGAGCCCGGAAAGGAGCTTTCCGCCAAGGTGACCGGCGTTCTGACAATCAAGGGGAAGCCGGTCGAGCGGGTAGTGGACGCGCGCATCACGTACCTCAGGCTCACGCCCCAGGAGATCGAGACCTACAAGCGCTTCGGCTACACGGAGGACGTTCTTCGAGTCCGGGCCACGTTCGACACGACGTTCACGAACCACGGCATGCAGATCCCGCAATACCTTTTCCTCAAGGTCGCCAACCACATTCAACTGGAGACCGACCTCACCCTCGTCCGGCAGTAGCGAATCGGCTTGAAGTTTCCGCGCCCGATCCCTATACTGCCTGGCGTGCCGAAGAGAGGACGGACTCGGAGCGCTCTGATCGGGCTCGTGTTGAGCGTGTTGCTCGCCGCCGGGTGGGGGATGCCGGACGCGGGCTTGGCCTACGACATCGCGGCCGTGCCCGACCCGGGGACCCTCACGGGCTCCGTGAAGTTCACCGGCGTTCCGCCGAGGCTCGATCCCATACCCGTGAAGAAAAACCAGGATGTCTGCGGCCAGTCCGTCGCCAACGAGGCCCTCGTCCTGGACCCCAACAGGGGTGTCAGGGGGAGCGTGATCCTCGTCGAGGGCGTGCGCAGGGGGAAGAAGGCCGAAGGGGAGCTGATCCTGGACAACGCGCGATGTTTCTTCGTGCCTCACGTGTCCGCCGTGATGGTGGGCGCGCCTGCCAAGATCCGGAACTCCGATCCGGTCCAGCACAACGCCCATGGCTTTCTCGGCGCGCGGCCGATCTTCAACTTGCCCCTGTCCTTCAAGGGCCGGGTCGTGGACGTCACATCACGGCTCAAGCAGCCTGGTGTGGTGAAGGTGCTGTGCGACGTCCACACCCACATGTTCGCCTGGATTGTGGCGCATGACAGCCCCTACTTTGCGGTGACAGACGAGAAGGGAAACTTCAGGATCGATGGAATTCCCCCCGGGAAGTACACGATCACGATGTGGCACGAGGGGTTCTTGCCGAAGGGGTCTGACAAGGATGGGCGGCCGATCTACGACGAATCGCGGGTCACGCGGGAAGTGACCGTCCCTCGTGGAGGGTCGGTTTCGGTCGATTTCGAGCTGAAATAAGAGGAGGCGGGAATGTTCAAGCACATCTACGTTCCGGTGGACAACTCCGACTACTCGAACCGGGCCATTGACCTGGCGATCGAGCTGGGGAAGCCGTTCGGGTCGCGGCTCAGCGGCTGCCACGTGTACGCCGCGCGGCTGCACGATTACCGGTTCAAGCAGATGGAGTACACGCTGCCCGAGGAGTACAAGGACGAGACCGAGCTCGAGCGGCAGCGGAAGATCCACGACTCCCTGATCGCCATGGGGCTCCAGCTCATCTCCGACTCCTACCTCGAGGTGATGGCCCAAAAAGCGGAGACGGCCGGCCTGTCGTTCGAGCGGAAGATGATTGACGGCAAGCACTACAAGGTGTTGATCGAGGATGTGAGAAGCTCGGACTACGACCTCGTGATCCTGGGCGCCCTCGGGATGGGGGCGGTGAAGGACAGCCAGCTCGGTTCGGTCACGGAGCGCTTCGTCCGGAAGGTGACGACCGATACCCTGGTGGTGAAGAGCCTGAATGGCGCGGCATCCCACGAGGGCGCTATCGTGGTCGGCCTGGACGGGAGCCCTCAGTCGTTCAACGGGCTGAAGCTGGGAATCGGGCTCGGCAAGGCGCTCAACCGCCCGGTGGAAGCGGTGGCCGTCTATGACCCTTACCTCCACTACGCGATGTTCAACGGGATCGTCGGGGTGCTGACCGAGAAAGCCTCCAAGATCTTCCGCTTCAAGGAACAAGAGCAGCTCCACGAGGAGATCATTGACACCGGCCTGGCCAAGATCTACCAGTCGCACCTCGAGATCGGCCGGAAGCTCGCCCGCGAAGACGGGGTGGATCTCGGCATTACGCTCCTCGACGGCAAGTGCTTCGAGAAGGTCCTTCAGTACTGCCGGACCACCAAGCCCTGGCTCCTCGTCCTCGGGCGTGTCGGGGTCCACTCAGATGAGAACGAGACGGACCTGGGATCGAACACCGAGAACCTGCTGCGCCTGGTCCCGTGCAACGTGCTCCTCACCGGCGGGAAGTTCTACCCGCCGCTCGACGTCAAGGCCGAAGAGATCATCTCCTGGACCGAGGAGGCCGAGGCGCGGATGGAGCGGGTGCCGCCTCAGGTCAAGGGTGTGGCGCGCACCGCGCTCTTGCGCTACGCCGTCGAGCAGGGCCACACGGTCATCACCTCGAAGGTGATTGACGAGGCCATGGCGATCTTCATGCCGAGCCGGATGGCCGAGAAGATGCAAATTCTCGCTGAAGACCTGGCCGTCGCGAAGCTCCGCGCTGAGAACCAGGCCGTGACGGCGATCTGCTCGGTCTGCGGCTACACCGTCAAGGGGCCCAACCCGGTGGTGAGGTGCCCGGTGTGCAGGGCGGAGGCGGACAAGTTCCAGCTGATCGACCGCGCCACCGTGGAGGCCATCGCCGCTGGGCAGGGCGGGGTCGAGGAGGAGGAGCCGCTCCCCGGGATCACCGTCAAGTGGGCGGTTGACGCCCGCGACGGCCTCCGGGAGGTCACCGACGCGTACCTGCGCCGCCGGGCGAAGGCCCGCATCGAAAAGTACGCGCGCTCGAAACGGATCCCCGTGATCACCCGCGAGCTCGCCTTCCCGATGATCGAGGAGACCGTCGGGCGCGAGAAGCTCGGCGCCGGCTGGGAGACTCTCATCGCGAAGACCAAGTTCGAGCCTGCCGAGCTGCCGGGCGAGAGCAGGGGCAACGGGCAGGACGGGGAGTTTGCGTGGACCCAGGAGGCGACCGCCCGACTCAATCGCGTCCCAGCGGGCTTCATGCGCGACATGACCCGCGAGGAGATCGAAAAGGTCGCCCGGGAGAAGAGGGCGACAGCCATTGATCTCGGGCTCGCCGAGGAGGGAATCGGTCACGCGCGCCAGACGATGAACGAGGTCATCGCCGGCTACATCAAACAGAAGAAGTAGCCATAGTGTACAAAGCCTATTCGGTTTCCTGGAATCTGACCCAGCGCTGCAACTTGCAGTGCGCCCACTGCTACATGTCGGCGTTCCCCGGTGCCGACGCCTCGGGCGAGCTCGGGACCGACGAGTGCCGCCGGGTGATGGACGAGATCGCCCAGGTCAACCCCCACGTCTTCCTGATCCTCACGGGCGGCGAGCCGTTTCTCCGAAAGGACCTGTTTGAGCTCGCGGCAGCCGGCAGCGAGAAGGGGTTCACCGTGGTGGTCGGCACGAACGGAGTGCTCCTCCGGGACAAGCAGGCCCGCCTCCTCCGCGAGCACGGAGTCCAGGGGGCGAGTCTCTCTCTCGATTCGACCGACGCCAAAAAGCACGATGCGTTCCGCCACCTTCCCGGCGCCTGGGCGGGCGCGGTGCGTGCCACGAAAGCGCTCAGCGCCGAAGGGTTGGACTTTTCCCTCCACATGTCGGTCACCGACTGGAACGTGGAGGAGATCCCGGCGATGGTTGATCTGGCCGGGGAGCTCGGTGCCAAAGTTCTGAATTTCTTCTTTCTGGTGCGGACCGGTCGTGGCGAGAACCTGACTGACATCACGCCGCCGCAGTACGAGAAGATCCTGACCTATCTGGCGAAGGTTCAGGGCGTGGGAAACGGCGGGGGGCGCGCCAGCCCGTCAGTGTTCGAGGCTCAGGAGGACCCATGGAGCGTCGCCGCGGGGCGCGCGGCAGGGCTCCTCATACGGGCAAAATGCGCGCCTCACTTCAGGCGAATCATCTGGGAATTGGACCCGACTTCCCCCCTCCTCAAGAACTACGCCCACGGCTCGTGCCCCGCCGGGAAATATTACTGCCGGATCACTCCCGAGGGCGACGTGACGCCCTGCCCGTACATGCCCGTGTCCGCCGGGAATCTCCGCGAGCGCTCCTTCGCCGATCTCTGGCAGTCCGCCGGCGTCTTCAACGATCTCCGCGAGCCGAAGCTCGGCGGGCGCTGCGGGGCCTGCGAGTTCTCCAAGATCTGCGGCGGTTGCCGGTGCCGCGCCTACGCGACCTACGGCGATTACCTTGCCGAGGATCCCGCCTGCGCTTACCAGCCAGGACAGCACGGCGGCTCGCTGATTGACCTGCCTGCCGAGCAGACCTTCGGCCTCGAGCTCTCCTATGAACTCCAGTGGGAGGCGACCGCCCGCGCCCGGCTCGAGGCGATTCCTTCGTTTGCCCGCGGCATGGTTGTGAAGGCGGTGGAGGCCTACGCGCGATCGAGTGGGCGCTCGCGGATCACCCCCGAGATGCTGGCGGAGGTCCGCCAGAGGTGGGGCGCCCGCTTCCGCCCACGAGGGTAGCCGATGGCGACCCGAGACGAGAAATTCAGGCAGGCCGCCTGGACCTATTTCCTCTACGG
>JACQCL010000024.1 GCA_016201645.1 Candidatus Rokuibacteriota bacterium | reverse complement strand
GGGAGAGAGGATTAAGGTGGGGGGGCGTCGGGTCGCGATCCAGCGGCAACGACACCCCGTGGGCACGCGCGAGAGCGACGAGAGCGGGGATCAGCATCTCGTCCCCCCAGTCGGTGAGCAGCAGATCAGGATCTTCCGACTCGAGCAGTCGGGCCAGGCGTCCCAGGAGGCCCAAAGGCGCCCGGCCGTCGAGCCGCTCCTCCCTGCCGGCGATCCGCGCGATCAGATCGAGCGGGGCGCCCGGCAGCAGGTATGGCACCCCATCAGCCGGCGCCAGCTCCAGCACGCGGAGCGGCGGCAGGCGGTGGACCAGCTCCCACGGGGAATCCAGGGCCTCGACGGAGCAGAGCGCTCCGCCGTCGCCCTCCACGCGGCATCGAGCCAGCGGGAACAACTCCCGCTCATAACAGTACCGTTGCCCAAGGGGGAGATCGGCGTTGAAGAGCCGGGCGGGACCGAGGGCGTGACCGAGCGCCTGGACCAGCGAACCAAAGACCCGCGGCTCGACGACCTCGAGGCGGAGCACAGGGCCCGGGGTGGGGCTCCAGAACTCGCGGCGGGATTCGAGGTCCACCCGCGCGACCCGGCGGTCTGCCGCCAGGCGACGCCGGACCGCCTCGAGCTCCGCCGCTGTGCCGTCCACATACAGTGCCGGACGCCAGGCGTCAGTGAGGCGCACCCGGTCACCGCCATCCTGGCGAATCCACCAAGTCGCCATGCCCCCCGGCACGGGATAAGCGTCAAAAAACCACGCTTCAAACCGCATTTATCCAACCTTGACAGGACGATGCGCAACGCCATACGGTAGATTCATGACCCCGCGCCTCTTCTACTTCTCAGGCTCTGAGACGGCGCGTCTCGTCCTCGAGTTGCCGGGGACCTACGACCGGGTGCCCCTCAGGCCCGCCGACGTGGACGACCCGGAGACGGTGGGCCCTGGCGTGCTGGTGGTGGAGGGGTCGGAGCGCAATCTGGAGCTGGCCAGCCGCTTCAGGATCACCCGGCACAACGTTGAGGTCGTGGTGCTGGCGGACCCCGCCAACCTCCCGGCGTTCCCCTCGGACCAGGTGTACGCCTACCTGCCCACGCCCGTCTCGGTGCCCATCCTTACCAAAACCCTCGCCAATGCCCTTGCTCACATTCGGCTTCTCCACGAGCAAGAGCAGGCCCAGGCCGACCTCTCCGAGCTGGCCCAGGAGCTCAAGGAGCTCAACCTGATTGGCGTCAAGCTCTCGGCCGAGCGCGATACCGATCTCCTCTTGGAGCTGATCCTGACGAAGGCCCGCGAGATCACCCGAAGCGACGCCGGCTCCCTGTACCTGGTCGAGGAGGACGAGGACGGCCATCCCCGCCTCAGGTTCAAGCTGGCCCAGAACGACAGCCTCAACGTCCCCTTCAAGGAATTCACGCTCCCCATCAGCCACCAGAGCGTGGCGGGCCACGTGGCGCTCACCGGCGAGATCCAGAACCTGGAGGACGCCTACACGCCACCCCCGGGCTCTCCGTTTCAGATCAACCTGGCGTTTGACCGGCAGGTCGGGTACCGGACCAAATCCATGCTGGTGATCCCGCTGAAGACGCAGAAGAACGAGGTCATCGGCGTGCTACAACTGATCAACTGCAAGCCGGACCCCGTCCGGGTCCTGAAGTCGCCGGCGGAGATCGAGAAGACGGTGATCCCCTTCTCTGCTCGCTACCAAGAGCTCGCGGCCTCGCTGGCCTCCCAGGCGGCCGTGGCCCTGGAGAACAGTCGGTTGTACAAAAACATCCAGACCCTGTTCGAGGGGTTCGTCAAAGCCTCAGTCACCGCGATCGAGGCGCGAGACCCCACCACGGCCGGCCACTCGTTCCGCGTGGCGGACCTGACCACGGGGCTCGCCGAGGTCGTGGATCGCGTGGAGACCGGCCCGTTCCGGGTCGTTCGCTTCACGCCCGAGGAAATGCAAGAGATCCGCTATGCCGCCATCCTCCACGACTTCGGCAAGATCGGCGTCCGGGAAGAGGTACTGGTGAAAGCGAAGAAGCTCCTGCCGAACCACCTCGAACTCATCAAACAGCGGGCGAACCTCGTCAAACAGGGGCTCGAGCTCAGGTACGGCCGGCGCAAGATCGCGTATCTGCTGGAGCATGGACAGGAGCGATTCGCCGAGCAGTTCGCGGCCGACGATGCGGAGCTAGCCGCCCTCGTCCAGGAGATCGACGATTATCTGAAAGCCGTCGTGATGGCCAACGAGCCGTCCGTGATGCCCGAAGACTTCGCGACCGCGATCCAGCAGATCGCGCTCAAGTCGTTCGCGGACCACCTGGGTAACCCGCGCGCCATCATCACCCCCCAGGAAGCCCGGATCCTCTCGATCCCAAAGGGGAGCCTGACGGAGGAAGAGCGCGTTCAGATCGAATCCCACGTCGTGCATACCTTTCAGTTTCTGAGCCAGATCCCCTGGACGAGGGAACTCAAGCGCGTTCCCGACATCGCCCGGGCGCACCACGAAAAGCTGAACGGCACGGGGTACCCGTACGGGATGCGGGTAGACGAGATTCCCGTCCAGTCAAAGATCATGACGATCTCGGACATCTTCGATGCGCTGACCGCTGCCGACCGCCCCTACAAGAAAGCCGTGCCCGTGGAGCAGGCCCTAGACATACTCGACTACGAGAAGAAGGCCGGCGCGATCGACAGCGCGCTCCTGACCCTGTTCATCGAGGCGAAGGTGTATCAGCGGGTCGCCACCGGCTCCTAATCGCCGGGCCAGCTAACGTCGTCATACTGCGTTCTCGGTCGTCGCCGGTCCTCAACGTACAACCGCGTACGCCTCCGGCCGGCTCCTCCCTCGGGCCTTGTCTG
>JACQCL010000023.1 GCA_016201645.1 Candidatus Rokuibacteriota bacterium | reverse complement strand
GAAGGCGCGCCACAGGCTATGGAGTGGGCGCCATAGCGTCAGCCCCATACAGCCGGCATCGACGATGAGGTCGGGGTCGGCGGGCACGGTCCGGAGGCGGGCCGGTGGCAAGACCGACAGGACGCTGATCTACATTCCCATCATCCATACCCAGGCCGATATGGGGAAGCTGGCCCCCTCGGTGCGGCGCGTGACGGTTCAAAAGCTCGGCCGCCGGGCGTGGAAGCGCAACGTGGACGTCATCCAGCAGATGTGGGCGGAGATCTGCCGGACGGTGGAAGGGTGGGAGCTGCCCTGGGACAACGTTCGCCTCTATCAGGACGGGCTGCCGCGCTGCGGACGGGAGGCGGAGATCGTGACGGAGCTCGCCGGGGCGGGGAGCCCGAATCATCGGCTCCTCCTCTCCCTGATGAAGCGAGGCGCCACCCTCATGGGAACCGAATCTCCCGACCTCCTTCTGGAAGAGTACCGGCTCGTTCAACAGATCCTGGCCGCCAAGGATCCGGAAGAAGCGGCTCGGGTCGAGGCCCGTCACGAGGCGCGGAGCCGCTCCCTGCTCGCCCAGCGCGACCAGTATATCGCCGGCCGCATCAACGAGTCTCTCCGCGCCGGCGAGACCGGGCTCCTCTTTCTGGGGATGCTCCACTCGCTCGATTCCCGGCTCGCCAAGGACATCCGGGTGACCTATCCCATTTGCCGGCCGCCCCGCCCGCGGAGGGGGGCCACATGAGCGCACCGGCCGGCCGGATTCTGATCGTGGATGACGAGGAGGGGATTCGCGAGATCCTTTCCCGGCTCGTGCAGAAGGAGGGGTTCGAGCCCCTGGCCGCTCCCGATGGGGAGACGGCGCTGCAGCTTCTCAGCCGCGAATCTCTCGACATCCTGTTGCTGGATATCAGGATGCCCGGCCTGGACGGCATGGAGATCCTGCGCCGGGCCAAGGAGCTGGATCGCGATCTGCCCGTGATCATCATCACCGCTTTCGGATTCGTCAAGGGGGCGGTCGACGCGCTGCGGGCCGGGGCCCACGACTATCTGGTGAAGCCGTTCGAGCACGCCGACGTGATCCGGTCGGTTCACCGGGCCATGACCGATCGGCGGCTCCGGAGAACCATCCGAATCCTGTCCGACCGAGCGCGGGAAGCCGCCTCTCTTCATGACCTGATGGGGCCGAGCGATCAGATCGCGCGGATCAGCGCGGACGTGGCGCGCGTCGCCCGTTCCGACTTCGCGGTGCTGATCACGGGCGAGACCGGAAGCGGCAAGGAGCTTGTGGCCCGGGCAATCCACCAGGCCAGCCCCCAGGCATCAGGCCCGTTCGTGGCGGTGGACTGCGGGGCGATCCCCGAGACGCTCTTCGAGAGCGAGCTGTTCGGCCACGAGCGGGGCGCGTTCACGGGGGCGGAGCGTGAGAAGCCCGGAAGGTTCGAGATCGCTTCGGGGGGCACCCTGTTCCTCGACGAGATTTCGAACATGCCGCCGGGGTGCCAGGCCAAGCTGCTGCGCGCGCTCCAGGAGAGGCACGTGATCCGGGTCGGGGGCACGAGAACGGTGAGCGTCGATATCCGTCTCCTGGCGGCCACGAACCACGATCTCGAGGCGGCGGTCTCGGCGGGCCCATTTCGCCGGGATCTCTTCTTCCGCCTCAACGAGTTTGCCATCGCGATCCCGCCGCTCAGGGAGCGCAAGCAAGACATCATCTTCCTCGCGAAGCGGTTCCTGGACCTCACCAATCACGAACTGCGGAAGAGCGTGAGGGGGTTCTCGGAGGCCGCCGTGGAGCGGCTGTTGAGGTATGACTGGCCGGGCAATGTGCGCGAGCTGCGCAGCGTGATCCGTCGCGCCGTCCTGTTGGCCGATGAGGTGATCGACGAAGATCACCTGGGGGTGCTCAAAACCCCGAATCTGCTCGCCGGTCTTCCGGGAGTCTCGCATGAGCCGAACGACGGGCTCTCGCTCAAAGAGCTGACGCGCCGGACCATCGTGATCGTTGAACGGGCCGCCCTCGTCCAGGCGCTGAGGAAGACGGGGGGAAACAAGGCGAAGGCCGCGCGGCTGCTCCAGATCGATTACAAGACGATCCACCTGAAGGTGAAGGAATACGGCATCGCCGCACAAGGAGGCGACAGCGATGGCTAAGCGGAACGGGAAGGACAGGCCCCCTGAGGGGGGAGCAGAGACGGGTCTCGGAGGAATCCTGAGGGGCCTCGGCAGCCTCGTGGAAAAGCTGGGCGAGCTGGCGGAGACGGGGCGTGAATTCTCGAAGACCGGCGAGCTCCGGGAGCCCGGCTCCGGAAAGGGAATCAGGGGAATCTACGGGTTCACGGTCAAGGTCGGCATCGGAGGCGAGGGGGTCAAGGTCGAGCCCTTCGGGAACATCCGCCGCGACGAGGAGTCGGGACGGTCGGTGGTCCAGGAGGTCAGGGAACCGGCGGTCGATGTCTTCGAGGAGCGGGACCACACGCTGGTCGTGGCCGAGATGCCCGGGATCGGGGCGGAAGACGTGCGCCTCGAGGTCAAAGATGACCTCCTGACCGTCGCCGCCGAGAAGGGGGACAAGAAATACAAGAAGGAGGTGCTCCTGCCCGGGAGCTTCCCGCGGGAGAAGATGCAGGTCTCCTGCGCCAACGGGGTCCTGGAGATCCGCTGTGTCAAGTGACGGAGCGGTCACTCTCAAGCTCCGGGTGACGGAAGCCCTCAGCAAGGATGTGGGGCGGGCGTTCGCCCGCATGGATCCCGAAGACCTCCAGCGGCTCGGGTTGGCCATCGGCGAGATCGTGGAGGTCGCCGGCAAGCGCACGACCGTGTGCAAGGCGATGCCGGCCTACAAGGACCAGCGCGGGCAGTCCCGGATCCAGATCGACGGGCTCGCCCGCGAGAACGCCGGCGCGGCGCTCGACGAGGTGGTCCAGGTCCGGAAGGTCACCAGCCGACCCGCCGATCGGGTCGCGCTCGCGCCCACGACGATCACGCCCGCCGACCGCGACTTGAAGTATATCGGCAGCCTCCTGGACGGTCTGCCCGTGCTGGAGGGGGGCCGCGTCCGGGCCACGCTCTTCGGCAGCCGCTGGGCCGATTTCAAGGTCGAGAGCACGGTGCCCAGGGGGCCGGTGGTCATCAACCCCACGACTCAGCTCGCGATCGGGACAGCCGCGGGGGAAGAGGCGCGCCGGTCGCTCTCCTACGAGGATATCGGGGGCCTGAAACGCGAGCTGCAGCGAGTGCGGGAGATGATCGAGCTGCCGCTGCGCTATCCGGAGGTGTTCGAGCGGCTGGGGATCGAGGCGCCGAAGGGCGTGCTCCTCCACGGGCCTCCCGGGTGCGGCAAGACGCTCATCGCCCGCGCCATCGCCCACGAGACCGAGGCCGAGTTCTTCTCCGTGAACGGCCCCGAGATCATCCACAAGTTCTACGGCGAGTCGGACGCTCACCTCAGGAAGATCTTCGAGGAGGCCACGCGCAAGGGCCCGAGCATCATCTTCCTGGACGAGATCGACGCCATCGCGCCCCGCCGTGAGCAGGTGGTGGGGGACGTTGAAAAGCGGGTCGTGGCCCAGCTCCTCGCCCTGATGGACGGCCTCACCAAGCGCCAGCACGTCATGGTGATCGCCGCCACCAACATCCCGAACGCGATCGACCCGGCGCTCAGGCGGCCGGGGCGGTTCGACCGCGAGATCGCCATCCCCATCCCCGACCGGAACGGGCGGTTGCAAATCCTGGAAATTTACAGCCGCGGGATGCCGCTCGCCTCCGACGTGGACCTGCCCCACCTGGCGGAGATCACCCACGGCTTCGTGGGGGCCGACCTCGAGGCGCTCTGCCGGGAGGCGGCCATGATCTGCCTCCGCCAGGTTCTTACCGACATCGACTTTTCGCTCGCCCACGTGCCCTACGAGCAGCTCGCCAAGCTCGAGGTGCGCATGGACGACTTCCTCGCGGCGCTCAGGGACGTGGAGCCCTCGGCCATCCGGGAGGTGTTCGTCGAGGTGCCGGACGTTGGGTGGCGGGACGTGGGGGGGCTTGCCGAGGTCAGGGCGCGGCTGGAGGAAGCGGTCGAGTGGCCCCTCAAGTACGCCAGCCTCTTCGCGAGGGCGGCCATCAAGCCCCCGAAGGGAATCCTCCTGACGGGCCCGCCCGGGTGCGGCAAGACGCTTGTCGCCAAGGCGATCGCCAACGAGAGCCGGGTGAACTTCATCTCGGTGAAGGGGCCGTCTCTCCTGTCCAAGTACGTGGGGGAATCGGAGCGAGGAGTGCGCGAGGTCTTCAAGAAGGCCCGCCAGGCCGCCCCGTGCATCGTGTTCTTCGACGAGATCGACGCGCTGATCCCCACCCGGAGCGCCGGCGGTTCAGATTCGCACGTGTCGGAGCGGGTCCTCGCCCAGTTCCTCGCCGAGCTGGACGGCGTCGAGGAGCTGAAGGGAGTCCTGGTGCTCGGGGCGACGAACCGCCCGGACCTGCTCGATCCGGCCGTCCTTCGCCCGGGCCGGTTCGACACGGTGATTGACATCCCCCTGCCGGACGGGCGGAGCCGGCGGGAGATCTTCGGGATCCACCTGCGCGGCAAGCCCCTGGCGCCGGGAATCGACATCGGAAAGCTGGCCGCCCGGACCGAAGGCCTGAGCGGCGCCGACATCGCCGGGATCTGCCACCAGGCCGCGCTTGCGGCCGTGCGCCGGGTGGTGGAGGCCGCCGGCGACAAGCCGCCCGACGAGGCGGCGCTCTTGATCACGATCCGGGATATCCGCGCGGCGCTCGACGCAACCCG
>JACQCL010000025.1 GCA_016201645.1 Candidatus Rokuibacteriota bacterium | reverse complement strand
CTTTTATTCGGACTCCGGCGCCACGGCGGTAGAGGTTGGCCTCAAAATGGCCGCTCAGTACTGGCATCTCCAGGGAAAACCCCAGAAGATCAAGTTTGCCGCTCTGGCAGATGCCTACCACGGAGATACCCTGGGCGCGGTCAGCGTCGGGTACTCGGAGCTCTTCCATCACTTCTTCCGCCCCCTCCTCTTCGGCTGTTTTCGTCTGCCCCCTCCCCACCTCTACCGCTTCCATCAGGGGATGTCGGAAAAAGACGCCCTGGCCAAGGCGCTGACGGAGGCCCAGCATGTTCTGGGCGACCACCGCCACGAAATTGCCGCGCTCGTCATCGAACCTCTCATGCAGGGGGCGGCAGGCATGTGGTCCCAGCCCCTCGGATATGTCCGCTCGCTCAGAGAGATCGCGCACGAGAACGACATCCTGTTCATCTGCGATGAGGTTGCCACCGGTTTTGGACGGACCGGCAAGATGTTCGCCTGCGAGCACGACGGGGTCAGCCCCGACATCCTCTGCCTGGCCAAGGGGCTGAGCGGCGGGTATCTGCCCCTGGCGGCGACCCTGACCACGGAGGAGGTCTTTTCCACCTTCTTGGGAGAGCATCACGAGCTTAAGACCTTCTTCCACGGCCACACCTACACGGGAAACCCTCTCGCATGCGCTGCGGCGCTGGCCAGCCTGGAGCTCTTCGAGAGCGAGAAGGTGTTGGAGGAGCTGGGTCCCAAGATCGCCTTCCTGAGTGAACGGCTTCACGCCGACTTTGCCCCAATGGCCCATGTCGCGGACGTCCGCCAGTGGGGCTTCATGGTGGGCATCGAGTTGATGCACGACGCGGCGCGGCGGATCCCCTACAGCCCCGCGGAGGGAATTGGCATGAGGGTCGCCCAAGAGGCCCGGGGGAGAGGGGTGATCATCCGTCCGCTGGGGAACGTGATCGTGCTCATGCCACCGCTGAGCATCTCCCTGGAGGAGCTGGGCGTTCTCCTCGAGGCAACGCGAGAGTCTATTGGGGCGGTAACCGAAGCGCCGTGACCGGCCTATTCATCACGGGCACCGACACCGGCGTGGGGAAGACGTTCGTGGCCTGTGGGCTTGCCGCCCTCCTCTCCGCCAAGGGGAAAAAGGTCGGCGTGATGAAGCCGGTGGAGACGGGGTGCCAGCTGAAAGACGGCCAGCTCCAACCCGGGGATGCCCTGCGCTTGCGCCGCTTCTCCCGGTCCAAGATTCCCCTGGACGTTCTTTGTCCTTATCGCTTTGCTTCCCCGGTAGCTCCGGCGGTCGCGGCAGAAATGGCGGGGGTCAGGATTGAGAAAGAGCAGATCCGCGCCTACTATCAGCAGATTGCAGGGCAGCACGATATCACTTTGGTCGAAGGCGCGGGGGGGCTTCTGGTGCCTCTGGCCGACCGCTATACCTTTGCCGATCTTTGCCGCGACCTGGACGTCCCGCTTGTGCTGGTGGTCGGCTCAAAGCTTGGGGCGATCAACCATACCCTGCTGACGCTCGGTTGTGCCGGAACAATGGGACTCCCGGTCCGAGGGTACATGCTTAATCAGCTGACTCCGACCCTGGACGTTGCCGCCCGGACCAACCGCCATGCGCTGGCCCAGGCCACGGACGTCCCGTGCCTGGGCTCCCTTCCCTTTTCCCCTCTCAGCGGCGAAGACGCTGACGACAGAGTGGCGCTCATCGCGCTCATGAACCGGGAAGTCGATGTCAGGCGGCTTCTGGAGTGAGGAGGCCCCCCGGGGGCTAGCCGCCTTCCCCGAGGGCCTTCAGGTGCTGCTGGGCCGCCAGCCCGAACGGGGTGTCCGGTGCCAACTCCCTGGCCCGGCGGAACTCTACCTTGGCCTCGTCCCGCCGCTCCATTTTTAACAAGACGAGCCCCATCAGGTAGTGGGCAGAGGCCATGTTCGGCTGGAGTTTGAGAACGAGGCGAAAGGTCTCTTCCGCCTCCTGCAGGCGATTGAGGTTGTAATAGGCCCAGCCAAGGTTGTGGTACGTGCCATCGAAGTTCCCATATGCGGGGATGGATAGGGCCTTTTTGTAAAGCCGGATTGCCTCCTCCCACTTCCCCTCCTCGGCGTACGCCACGCCAAGGTTGTGGAGGGCCTCTCCGTACGTCCCATCCAGGTCCACGGCCCGCTTGAGTTCCTCGAAGGCCTCGGGGAGCCGCTTGAGGTTCAGGTACACGACGCCCAGGGCGTTGTGATAAAGCGCCTGATTGGAGTCGAGCGCGGCCGCCTCCTGGAGGGCTGAGAGCCCCAGCGCCGTCTGCCCCTCCTCGAGGTCCTTGAGCCCCCGCTCGTAGGCCGCCTGCGCCTGAAGGCGCTTAACCTCGGCCGCCTTGCCCGTCGCGCAGCCGGCCAGAAGCATCCCCGCCAGCCAGACAACTGCCCCCGCCAGCCCGCCAAACCTTGACACTCCCAAACGCGTCATGTACGCTTTGCTCCGTGCCAACTTACGAATATGAATGCGCCGGATGCGGGCGGCGCTTCGAAGTCCGACAGCGAATCTCCGAGCCGCCTCTCGAGCACTGCCTCCACTGCGGAGGCAGCGTCCACCGCCTCCTGGCTCCTGCCCCGTTCATCCTGAAAGGGGCAGGTTTCTACGTCAACGATTACCCGTCGGAGTCGCGAAAGAAGGGGCTGAGCGAGGAGAAACAACCCTCTTCCCCTTCCAGCCCTTCCCCGCCCTCCTCGTCCGAGTCTAACGCCGCCAAGCCGTAGCCCCAACTTTTATTGCTTCCTGACCCGGACCGGCGAGCCCCGGCGGGCCCCCAGCACCGCCACGGCGCTCCCCTCCCGGACGGAGATCTCCAGCCGGCCGCTCGAGCCGATGACCGCTCCCGCGCCCACCGGCGGCAGGTCGGCGTAGCAGCCGACGAGCTTCCCCGCCTCCTTTTCCTCGACCTCCACGGTCAGTGAGGACGCCGGCCCCAGGGTCTCGAGATCCGACACCCTGACGGAGGTCACCAGGTTGCCGAACCTGTCGGTGTAAATGACCTCGCCGACGAGCTGGTCCCCCTCCCGGCGCGCTGCGGGCCAAGAGATCACCACCGGGTCCGTGACTGGGGGGCCGAACTGCTCGAGCGGCGTCCCAAGGGCCAGGTGAGCCGCAGCCGGGGCGAAGATATCGCGACCGTGAAACGTCTGGCTAACCGCCGGAAGGCGGTAGGCCGGGGCCTCCAGGCGGACGGCGCTCCAGTCCCCCGCGCAGAAGAGAAAGCTGAAGAGGCCGTTATCCGGGCCGACGAACTGCTGGCCGCCCGCGGCGATGGCCAGGGGACGCCGCGGGCTCCCTACCCCCGGGTCCACCACCGCGAGGTGAATAGTCCCAGGCGGAAAAAACGGTGCCGCGGCTTCGAGCGCCAGCGCTCCCTCCAGAATTTCGTGGGGAGAGATCTCGTGCGTCAAATCCACCAGACGAATGCCGGGCGAGATCTGCAGAATCACGCCCTTCATCGCGCCGACGTACGGATCCCGCGTCCCGAAGTCCGTCGTCAACGTAATAATCGCCACGCCGCTAGCGGTCGCGATCGACGACGTACTCCGCGATCAGGCTCAGCGTCTCGCGTTCCTCGCCGGGCGGGAACACGGCCAAGTCTTCCTTCGCCGACCGGGCGTAACTCCGGGCCCAGCCGAGGGCGTACTCGATCCCCTCGTGTTTCACCACCAAGCGGCGGATTTCCTCGACCACCCCGACGTTCAGCTCGCGGCGGACGAGGAAGGCTTGAATCCGCTCCCGGTCCCCGGCGCTCGCGCGCTCCAGCGTCGCGATGAGCGGCAGCGTCCGCTTTCCCTCCCTCAGGTCCGCGCCCACGGCCTTCCCCAATCGTGCCTGATCGGCGACGAAGTCGAGCGCGTCGTCGCTGATCTGGAAGGCGACCCCCACGTCCAAGCCGTACCGCGTCAGCGCCTCGACTCGCCCGGCATCCGCCTGCCCAAGCAGGGCGCCGATCCGGCAGCAGGCCGAGATGAAGGAGGCGGTCTTCTGCGTGATGATGCGGAGGTAATCCTCCTCCGTGGCGCTGCCGTTCCGCTTCAGCTCGAGCTGGAAGACTTCGGCCTCGGTCATCGAGACCGTGGCGCGTGCGAGGGTCTCCATGACCGCGCGGTCATTGTCGCGCACCAGGATCGAGAACGATTTGGAATAGAGATGGTCACCGACGAGAATCGAAGCATCATTCCCCCACTGAGCATTGGCCGAGGGGCGACCGCGGCGGAGCGAGGCCTGATCCACCACGTCGTCGTGGATCAGCGTGGCCGTGTGGAGGAGCTCGACCGCGCAGCCGAGCCGCGTGCTGCGCGGCCCCCGGTAGCCGGCCAGCCGAGCCGCCAGCAGCAGAAGGATCGGTCGGAGCCGCTTGCCGCCGGCGCT
This sequence comes from Candidatus Rokuibacteriota bacterium, assembly GCA_016201645.1. Classification (GTDB taxonomy): domain Bacteria; phylum Methylomirabilota; class Methylomirabilia; order Rokubacteriales; family CSP1-6; genus JACQCL01. Next base: position 20,006 of record JACQCL010000025.1, on the reverse strand, counting down.
CGCGATATAACCGCCCATCTCCTGAATGAGCGCAACCGGCGAATCGAGCGCGCGGGCAATTTCCTCCTCAATGGCACGAAGCTCGGGGCCGACGAGCTGGCCGACGCGCTCTTTCAGCAGGGATTCCAGGGTAGCGGTGCGGCCCAATGAAAGGGACTACCGGGGGACGACCCGGTCCTTAAGCTTGATCTGCATGCCGGGCGAGATACTCTCAATCTCAGCCACCGAGAACTTCTCACGGACATCGACAACCTTGGCCGTGGCCACTTCCTCGTCGAGCTCGCCCAGAACCTCGCCGGTCACGGGGTGGACGATGGGGAACTTGTCCCGGCGCAGGCTCACCAGGGTTCCCGGCCGGACCCCGTCCTTGGCGGTCAGATCCACCACGATGCGCGTCGTATCCACGTAGACGACATAGCCGCGGGGCGGCTCCACGTACTCTTCAACGCCGTCCGACGCCTTGAGCCTCCCACGAGCGGGCCCGCGGGCCGCAGGGGGAACATACGACGGATCCTGGAGCGGGCTGATCTTTCCACCGCCCGGCGGCGGGCCGTACCTCGCCACGAGATCGGGCGGGGCGAGGACCGATTTTTTGCCGAACATTAACGTGTTGATGGACGACGGGATCCGGTCCTCCTCCACCCAGATATATTCGGGCTCGCTCGACACACTTCCGAAGCGCGGGTTCTGGATCAACACCCACTTCTGCGTGGCCCGCTTCTGGTTCGCCGTGGGCGCAGACTCCGCCGGAAGGCCCACGACCTCCCGGAAGCTCACGCACCCCGAGGCCCCGAGCGTCACTGCCAGGAGAAAAAGGGAGACGCTTCGCCCAATGCCGGTCGCCATGTGACCCCTACGATACCAGAGGAGCGCTGTCAAGGTCCATCCGCCCCTCAATCCTCGACCGGCGGCTCCCAGGGAAACCGCTGCTCTTCCGCGGGCTCGGGGCGACTCAGGACCTGGCGCTTTGAAAACAACGCCGTCCCGCTCACGGCGGAAATCCACGTCACGTCCAGGTAAATCACTCCGCGGCGGTCCAAGAGGATGGGCACAATCCACCCGGCGACCTCGAGGCTCCGTCCAAGCCGCGCCGCTCTCGCGGGATCCATCAAAAGCTCTTCAGCGCGACTGCGCTCCTTGCCCAAGAGGGTCGAAACGGCCAGGGGGTCCACAATCTGGAAGCGCTTGCTGCGCTCGAGGGCGCTGGCGATCAGGTACGGCACCCGCCGCAGATCCGCCCCGGATTGCGTCAGATCCAGAGGGGGCGTAATGGCCACCTTGATCCGCGTCCGCGTGATCCGCGCCCCATCCTCCGCACGGGGCCGGGGGCGACCGTCCAAGGGGATATAGAGGGCCTCGGAGTAGCGTGGGAACACCCGCCGCACTCGGGCGTAGCCCAGATACTCCTCGTAGCGCCCCAGCGGCTGGTTGGTGATGGGGTGGCGGAACACCTCCCCTTTCCTGAAAATGGTAAATTCCTGCCCGGGCCGGACCCCATCCTTCTCGGTGAGATCGAGGTAGATCAGGTCCCCATCCACGGAAACCACGACCCCCTCGACCGGAGGGAAGGCCGCGACGAACTCCTGGGCCATCCGGCTAAACGTGGCCCCCGCGCGGTCAGCCAGTCCCGCGTCCGCGGGCCCCGCCACGACGGTGAATATCAGAGCGAGGACGAGCCCAAGAAGCGGGCTAAAAAACGGCCGACGGGTGGTGAACACCGAACACTCCACGCAGCCTGTCGCAGATCTCTCCCAGTGTCACCGACACCTCGACCGCCTCGAGAATCCGCGGCAGTAAATTCTCCCGGCCACGTGCAGCCACCTCAATCCGATCCAGGGCGCGCCGCGCACGGTCCTCGTCCCGGCCACGTCGGACCGCCTCGAGCCGCGCACGCAGCGCTTCGCCCACGCCCGGGTCCACCCGGAAGAGGTCTCCGGGCGGCCGCTCGTCAGTCACGAACTCGTTCACCCCCACCACGATCCGGGACTTCGACTCCACCTCCTGCTGATAGCGGTACGCCGCTTCCTGGATTTCGCGCTGCATGAAGCCGATCGCGTGCACGGACCCGCCCAGGCCATCGATCTTGGCGATGTAGGTTTCCGCTTCCTCTTCGATCTGGCGGGTGAGGCGCTCGACGGCGTAGGAGCCGCCGAGCGGATCGACCGTATCTGCCACGCCAGATTCATGAGCAAGAATCTGCTGAGTCCTGAGCGCGATCCTCACCGCGGCTTCGGATGGGAGCGCGAGAGCTTCATCCATGGAGTTGGTGTGAAGCGACTGGCAGCCTCCCAGAACGGCCGCCAGGGCCTGGATCGTCACGCGGACGATATTGTTCTCGGGCTGCTGCGCGGTCAGCATGGACCCGGCGGTCTGGGCGTGCAAGCGCAGCATCCAGGCGCGCGGGTCCCGGGCTCCGAACCGTTCCCGCATGATGCGCGCCCACAACCGTCGGGCGGCGCGGAACTTCGCCACCTCCTCGATCAGGTTATTATGGGCGTTGAAGAAGAAGGAGAGCTGGGGCGCAAACTCGTCCACGGCCAGCCCGCCCTCGAGCGCCGCCTGCACGTAGGCGACGGCGTTGGCCAGGGTGAAGGCCACCTCCTGGACCGCAGTGCAACCGGCCTCGCGCATGTGATAGCCGGAGATCGAGATCGTGTTCCACCGGGGGACTCGCTCGCGGCAGAACGCGAACAGATCAGTGACGAGCCTCATGGACGGGTCAGGCGGGAAAATGTAGGTCCCCCGGGCGATGTACTCCTTGAGGATATCGTTTTGCACGGTCCCCGACAGGCGGTCGGCCGCGATCCCCTGGCGCTGGGCGACGGCGACGTAGAGGCAGAGCAGGATGGACGCGGTCGCGTTGATCGTCATCGAGGTCGAGACCCGATCGAGCGGGATTCCGTCGAAGAGGTCGGCGATGTCCTCGACGGAAGAGATCGAGACCCCCACCTTCCCCACCTCGCTCCGGGCGAGGGGGGCATCGGCGTCATAGCCCATCTGCGTCGGCAGGTCAAAAGCGACGCTGAGCCCGGTCTGGCCCTGGTCGAGGAGATAGCGGTAGCGCCGGTTGGTCTCGGAGGCGCTCCCGAAGCCGGCGTACTGGCGCATGGTCCAGAGGCGCCCCCGGTACATGGTGGGCTGGACGCCGCGGGTGAAGGGATATTCGCCCGGGAAGCCGAGGTCTCTCAGATAGTCGAAGCCCGCGAGCTCGGCCGGAGTGTACAACCGTTCCACCGGACTCCCCCAGGACGTCGTGAAGAGGCCCGGGCGTTCCGGGGCCTTCCCCACTGCCGGCCTGAGGGTCCTCTCCTCCCACGCCTTTCGGGCGTCCTCGATCGGCTTGTCGTCGGGCGTCACAGCGGGATGTTTCCGTGCTTCTTGGGTGGGTTCGAGTCTCGCTTGGTGTGCAGGATTTCGAGCGCCTGGATGAGCTTCCGCCGGGTGTCCTTCGGCTCGATGACCTCATCAATGTACCCGCGCTCGGCCGCCACATACGGATGGGCAAATTTCTCGCGGTACTCCCGGGTCCGCTCGTCCCTGAACTTGGCCGGGGCGGCCGCCTGCTCCAGCTCCCGCCGGTACAGAATATTGACCGCGGCCTCCGGGCCCATCACGGCGATCTCCGCCGTAGGATAGGCAAAATTGGCATCTCCCCGAATGTGCTTCGACGACATCACGCAGTAGGCGCCGCCGTAGGCCTTCCGGGTGATGACCGTGAGCTTGGGCACCGTGGCTTCCGAGTAGGCGAAGAGGAGCTTGGCCCCGTGCTTGATGATCCCGCCGTACTCCTGGGCGGTGCCGGGCAGGAAGCCCGGAACGTCCTCGAACGTCACCAGCGGGATGTTGAAGCAGTCGCAGAAGCGGACGAAGCGGGCAGCCTTGACGGAGGCGTTGATGTCGAGGCAACCGGCCAGGTGGGCCGGTTGGTTGCCCACAATCCCCAGCGGGCGCCCGTTGAGCCGGCCGAACCCGACCACGATGTTGGGCGCAAAGGCGGCGTGGACCTCGAAGAAGTATCGGTCGTCCAGGACCGTCCGGATGATCTCCTTCATGTCGTACGGCTTGTTCGGCTGGTCGGGAACCGCAGTCTGGAGCGCCTCATCAACCCGATCGGCCGGATCCAGCGTCTGGCGGATGGGCGGCTCCTCCAAGTTGTTCTGGGGGAGGAACGTCATCAACTCGCGGATGAGCGCCAGACATTCCTCCTCGCTCTCGGCGGCGAAGTGGGCGACTCCTGAGGTCCCCGCGTGCCGGCTCGCCCCACCCAGGTCCTCGAAGGACACTTCCTCGTGGGTCACCGCCTTGATGACGTCCGGCCCGGTGACGAACATGTACGCCGAGTGCTTCACCATGAAGACGAAATCCATGACGGCCGGGGAATACACCGCGCCGCCCGCGCACGGACCCAGAATCGCCGAGATCTGGGGGACCACCCCCGAGGCGAGGGTATTCCGGAGAAAAATGTCGGCGTAGCCCGCCAGCGAGACGACGCCCTCCTGGATCCTCGCGCCCCCCGAGTCGTTCAGTCCGATGATGGGCACGCCGGCCTTCATCGCCAGATCCATGATCTTGCAGATCTTCTGCGCGTACGCCTCGGAGAGGGAACCGCCGAAGACGGTGAAGTCCTGGGCGAAGACGAAGACCGGGCGCCCGTGGATGCGTCCCGAGCCGGTCACCACCCCATCGCCCAAAATCCTCTGCGTGTCCATCCCGAAATCCCGGCATTGATGGACCACGAACTTGTCCACCTCGGCGAAAGAGCCCTTGTCCAGGAGCAGCTCCAGCCGCTCGCGCGCGGTCTTCTTCCCCGCCTTGTGCTGGCGCTGGATCCGCTCCTCGCCCCCGGCCAGCTCGGCTTGTCGGTGGAGGCGATGGAGCTCTTCGAAGCGCTCCTGGAGGGACATTTCCGGCTCCTCGTTCGGTGGGGTACCGCGCCGCCCTTAGTATAGGAACGGACCCAGTGTAAAGTCAACGAATTTGGCCACTTTCTCGCGCGTGAGCCGATTGACTTGGGGCGTCCCGGCCTGAGATAATGCGGTGCATCTTCCGCTCCTCGGAACCAAGACGATGCCTACTATGGCACTCCTCGTTATCGCCCTTTGCGTGGCCGTCGTGACGGCGGTGCTGGTGCCCACGCTGCTCGCCGTCAAGCGGGCCGCGGCGCGAGCCGAAACCGTGCTGATGGTGCTGGAACGCGAGATTCGGCCGATGGCCAGCCAGCTCCACGGGTTGACCGACGAGCTCCGTGCTTTGTCGAAGCATACGGACCAGAACGTGGAACGCTTGGGGGGGATCATCGACCGGGTGGACGAAGTGACGACGCGCGTTGGCCGGGTGGTGGGGTTCGTGGGAGGCTTCACCCGGGTCGGCCGGCTCATGGGGGCCGCCACGGGAGTCAAGAAGGGGCTGGACGTCTTCATCTCCAGGTTGATCACCAAGAATAAGAAGCATTGAGTCGAGGAGGATGACCGATGGCTGACGAACGAAGTTCCGGCGGCGACCCGGCAGGATATCTCGGCTGGTTTTTTCTGGGAGCTTTGATGGGCGCGGCCGCAGCCCTGCTCCTGACCCCCAAGACAGGACAGGAGACCCGCGAGCTGCTCCTCGAGAAAGGCGGCGACTTCTCCAAGCGCGCCCAGGAGTACGCGAAGGACGCCCAAGTGCGCGCAGGGGAGCTTTACGACAAGGGACGCGAATTCTTCGAGGAGCAGAGCCAGCGGCTCGCGACGGCGTTTGAGGCCGGCAAGGAGGCGATGAAAGAGGAGATCGGGAAAGCCCGCCGCGAGAAGTAACGCCGTGCCGACCACTTTCGCCCGACCCACGACGTTGGATCAGGCGGATTCGAGCGAGGGCTTCGCCCTCGCCATCCCGGGGAGCGGCATCGGAGGGGAGGCGTAGCCCCCCTCCGAGTTTATGCCGGAAGTCGAGCTGCCTAACCCGGAGGAGCTAAAGGAAAGGGCCGAGCGGTCGTTCGGCCGGCGCGTCGCGCTGGTGACGGCCATCTACGCGGTCATCCTCGCCATCGCCTCGCTGGGCGGCAACAACGCCATGAAAGAAATGCTCCTCGCCCAGCAGCAATCCTCCGACCAGTGGGCCTTCTATCAGGCGAAGGTCATCCGGGAGCACCAGTATCGGGCTCAGAAGATGAGACTCGAGGTGGAGTTGGCGGAGCGAAGCCCTCTTCTCAAGCCCGAGGTGCGCCAGCGGCACGAGGAGCTGCTGAAGAAGTGCGCCGAAGAGGAAAAGCGCTATAACGCCGAGAAGAAAGACATCGAGAAGGACGCCAAGAAGCTCGAGCACGAGCGCGACCGGAACCGGGAGAAGGATCCCTACTTCGACTACGCCGAGGTGCTCCTCCAGATCGCCATCGTGATGGCGTCGGTCTCGATCCTCGCGACCTCCTGCCCGCTGTTCGTCTTCAGCCTGGCCCTGGCCCTCGGCGGCGCGCTCTTGACCGTCAACGGCTATACCCTCTGGTTCCGCTTCCCCTTCCTCCACCACTAGTAACCTCGGAGGGGGGCTGCGCCCTCCTTCCGAAGTCTCCCCCCAGCGGTTGCGTCGGCGAAGCCGACGCTCGAACAGAAGCCCTCTCTCAGACCCTGGCCCCTCACCCTGCCCTCTCCCCCGCCGGGGGAGAGGATGAAGGTGAGGGGGGTTAGATGTGGATGGCCTGGCCGAGGGCGCCGAGCGTGGCCTCGAGCGCCGCTTCGGACAGGGTCGGGTGAGCGTGGATGGTGTGGATCAACTCCTCCAGCGTCGCTTCGAGCGTGCGCCCCACGGCAAACTCGTGGATCAGCTCCGTGGCTTCGGGACCGACGATATGCACGCCGAGGAGTTCCCCGGTCGCCTTGTCCGCCACCACCTTGAGGAACCCCTCGGTCTCCCCGAGGGCCACGGCCTTGCCGTTCGCCGAAAAGGGAAACCGCCCCACCGTCACTTCACGCCCGCCGGCCTTGGCCTGCGCCTCCGTGAGGCCGATCGACGCGACCTGGGGACGGCAGTAGGTACAGCTGGGCACGTTGGTGTAATCAATCGGGCGGGGCTCCCGGCCCGCGATCGCCTCGGCCGCCACCACCCCTTCGGCCATCGCCTTGTGGGCCAGCAGCGGCGGGCCCGCCATGTCGCCGATGGCGTAGAGCCCACCCACCGAGGTCTCCATCCGCGGCGACACCTTGACGAACCCGCGCTCCAGGGTCACGCCGAGCGCCTCCAACCCTACGTCCTTCACTTTGGCGCCGCGCCCGACAGCCACGAGCACCTGCTCCGCCTCGAGCCTCTCGGCCTTCCCATCGGCCTCCACTTCCACGGTCACGCCATTCTTCGCCGCCTTGACCGACTTCACCTTGACCCCCACCCGGATCGTCACGCCCCGCCTGGCGAAGAGACGCGTGAGCTGGGAGGAGACCTCTTCGTCCTCGAGCGGGAGGATACGCGGCAACGCCTCCAGCAGCGTGACCTGGACGCCGTAGGCGGCGTACACGTCGACGAATTCCATCCCCACCGCACCGGCCCCCACGATAATCAGCGACCTCGGCGCCCGCTCCAGCCGGACCGCCCCGTTCGAGGAGATGACGGACTCCTCGTCAATGACCACGCCGGCAAGGGACTTGGGCTCAGACCCTGTGGCCAGGATGACCGCCTTCGCCTCGATGGTCTCCGTCCCGTCCTTGGCGGCGACCTCGACCACCGTCCGGCTCTTGAGCCGGCCGCGCCCGGGGATCAGCGCGATTTTGTTCTTCTTGAAGAGGAACTCCACCCCCTTCGCCATCCGATCGGCGACCCGGCGGCTTCGCCTGATGGCCTCCGCATAGTCCGCCTCGAAGCCGGAGAGCTTAATCCCGAACTCGGCCGCCCTCCCGAAGAGCCCCACGACTTCGGCGTTGCGGAGCAGCGCCTTGGTGGGGATGCACCCCCAGTTGAGGCAGACGCCTCCGGGGCGGTCGTCCTCGACGGCGGCGACCGAGAGCCCGAGCTGGGCGCACCGGATGGCCGCCACGTACCCGCCCGGCCCGGTCCCCACCACCCCCACATCAACCTTCATTGTCCCCACGGACTGTCTTCCTTAGAGCAACAGACGCAGCGGCTCTTCCAGCAGCGCCTTGAGGTCCTGAAGGAACCGGGCCCCCATTGCCCCGTCCATCACCCGGTGATCGCACGAGAGCGTGACCTTCATCCGGCGGGCTGTCCCGATCCGGCCCGCCTCCACGACAGGCACGACCTTGACCGCCCCGACGGCGAGGATCGCCCCCTCAGGGGGGTTGATGATCGCCGAGAACTCGTCCACATCGAACATGCCGAGGTTGGAGATGGAGAACGTGGCGCCGGAGAGCTCCGGGGCCTTGAGCCGGCGCTGGCGCGCGCGCTCCACGAGGTCGCGCCCCTCCACCGCGATCTGAGCGAGCGACTTCGTCTCGCAATTTCGAAGAACCGGCGTGATCAATCCGTCGTCGAGCGCCACGGCGAGGCCGAGGTGGACCCGGTAATGGACGCGGATGCTCTCGCCTTGAAAGGAGGCGTTCACCTCCGGGTGCTTCCTCAGCGCCAGCGCGCACGCCTTGACGATCATGTCGGTGACCGTGATCTTCGGTTGCCCTTCCAGCGCGTTCAGCTCCTCCCGGAGGTCCCAGACCCGGTCCATGGCAATCTCGCTGGTCAAGTAAAAATGCGGGATCGGCGCTTTGGCCAACGGCATCCGCTTGGCGATGGCGGCCCGGATCGAGGAGAGCGGCACATCCTGGTACTCGACACCGGGAACTGCCGGGAGGGCAGCGGGAGCGACGGCCGGAGCGGCACCGAGGGCGGCCTCAACGTCGCTCCGGACGATCCGACCGCCCGGACCACTTCCCTGGACGAGCCGAAGGTCCACACCCGATCGGGCTGCGATCTTTTTGGCGAGCGGCGAGGCCTTGATACGGCCACCCGGGACCGGGGTGGGCGCCGGGGACGGAGGCGGAGGTTGAACAGGTCTGAGCGTCGGCGCGGCTGCGACGGCGGGCGTCGGCCGCGGGGGGGTTGACGGCGGCGGCGCGACGGGCGCCACGGGCGCGGCACTCAAGACACTGCCGATCTCCTCCGACGGCTCTGCGATCACGGCGATCAGCCCGCCAACGGGGGCACGCTCCCCGGCCGGCACCACGATCTTCCTGAGCACGCCCGCTCCGAAGGCCTCGAGCTCGATATCCGCCTTGTCGGTCTCGACCTCGGCGATGATTTCTCCACCCTCGACGCGGTCGCCCTCCTTCTTGAGCCACTTGATGACCTTGCCGGTCTCCATGGCCTCGGAGAGCTTGGGCATCACGACCTTCGTAATGGCCATCTCAGGACCTCCGGCTCAGCGGCAGGGACCTCAACGCCTTGCCGTCACGCATTGCAGACCCGGCGGATGGCCGCGATGATCTTCTCCTTCGACGGGGTCTTCGCCTGCTCCAGATTCTTCGCGTAGGGCATAGGGGCGTTGGCGCCCGTGACCCGCTCCACGGGGGCGTCCAAGTCGTCAAACGTGTTCTCCGTGATGAACGAGGCGATCTCCGACCCCATCCCTGCGAAGCCCGCCCCCGCCTCCACGACCACCGCCCGGTGAGTCTTCCTGACCGAGCCGATCAACGTCTCAATGTCCATGGGGCGGAGAGTCCGGGGGTCAACGATCTCGCACGAGATCCCTTCTTTGGCGAGCTCCTCGGCAACATCCAGCACCCGGTAGAGCATCCCCATGTAGGCAATCACCGTCACATCGCTCCCTTCGCGGCGGATCTCCGCCCGGCCGAGGGGGATGGTGAACTCCGGGTCGTCGGGGACTTCGCCCTTGATCCCGTACAGGGTCTCCGACTCGATAAAGATGACCGGGTTGTCGTCGCGGATCGCGCTCTTGAGCAGCCCCTTCGCGTCCCGTACGACTCCATGGACTGCGAATGCTGGGCCGCCAGCTGGTGGGCGGGGCCGCCCGGGCCACGGATGACGATGGGAACGTTGTACTGCCCGCCGGACATGTAGCACATCTTGGCCGCGGAATTGACGATCTGGTCGAGCGCCAGGATCGCGAAGTTGAACGTCATCATCTCCACGACCGGCCTGAGCCCCAGCATCGCCGCGCCGATCCCGACGCCGGTAAAGCCCGACTCACAGATCGGGGTGTCCAGGACGCGACGCTCGCCGAACTCCTTCAGGAGCCCCTGGGTCACTTTGTAGGCGCCGTCGTACACGCCGATTTCCTCGCCGAGGAGGAAGACCCGCGGGTCCCGATGCATCTCCTCCCTGAGCGCCATATTGAGTGCCTCGCGATACGTCATCACGCTCATGGCGCTTCACTCCTTAAAAATGTCGGTGGTGAGCCACTCCACCGGCGGCTCCGGAGAGGCGTCGGCAAACGCGACCGCCTCATCCACGAGGTCGTTGATTTCCTTCTCGATCGTCTTGACCTCCGCCTCGGTCAGCACCCCCTCCTTAAAGCAGCGATCCCGGAAGAGCTTGACGGGATCGCGCTCCTTCTCGCGCTCCACCTCTTCCTTGGTGCGGTACACCGCCGCCGACGGGTCGCGCATGGAGTGGCCGCGGAAGCGGTAGGTACGAGCCTCAATGAGGCTCGGCCCCTGCCCCCGTCGGCACCGCTCGACCGCCCGCCCCACGACCTCCCGAACGGCGAGGACGTCCATCCCGTCCACCGCCTCGCCGGGCACGCCGTAGGTTTCCGCGTACCGCCAGATCTCGGTCTGAGCCAGGGCCCGGTGGATCGCCGTTCCCATGGCGTACCGGTTGTTCTCGCACAGATAAACCACCGGGAGCTTCCAGAGGGCGGCGAGATTCATCGATTCGTGGAACTCCCCCTGGGGCACCGCGCCGTCGCCGAAGTAGCAGATGACCGCCTGATCGGCACCCTGGTACTTGATGGCGAAGGCGGCACCCGCTGCGATCGGCAGGTGCGCTCCCACGATCGCGTGGCCTCCGAGAAAGTTCTTGGACTTGTCGAAGAGATGCATGGAGCCGCCCTTGCCTTTGCTGAGGCCGTCGCGGCGGCCGAAGAGCTCGGCCATCATACGGCGCGGGTCCGACCCCTTGGCCAGGCAGTGGCCGTGCTCCCGGTAAGCGGAGATCGCGTAGTCGTCAGGCCTCAAGACGGATGTGGCGCCCACGGCGATCGCCTCCTGACCGATGTAGAGGTGGAGGAACCCGCCGATCTTGCCCAGCGCGTACATCTCCGCGGCCTTCTCCTCGAAGCGCCGGATGAGCACCATCTTGGCGAGGAGCCGGCGGGCGAGGTCCGCGTCCACCTTTGGAGTGACCGTCACTGCTTTCGTTTGAGCCATACATTCCCCTCCCGGTTTACCAGCGCATCAGGCTCAAGTCATCCACGGAGAGCCGGCGCCGGAGCCTGAAGATCGCGACGATGATGGCGAGCCCCACGGCGACCTCCGCCGCAGCCACCGTCATCACGAAGAAGACTAACACTTGCGCATCGGCCGCGCCGAACCGAGCGCCGAAGGCCACCAGGGCCAGGTTGGCAGCGTTCAACATCAGCTCGATGGACATGAAGATGACGAGCGGGTTCCGGCGGACCAGCACCCCCACGACCCCGATCGAAAAGAGGATCGCCGAGAGCATAGTGTAATACGTTTCGGGGACCATCATTCGGCCTTCCGTTTCGCCAAGGTGAGGACGCCCACCAGGGCGGCGAGGAGCAGGACGGAGGTCACCTCAAAGGCAAAAAGATAATCGCCCAGCAGCAGACGCCCGACCGACTCGATCCCACCCGGTCTGACGGCCGGGGGGACGGCGGCCAAGGGGGACCCCGGCTGATGGCCGGGGAATCGGGACGAACCACCGCCCACGACATGAGACCTCAGGACGAGCACGGCCTCGAGCAGGAGGACCGCCCCGAGAGGAACTGCCAACAGCCGTTGAGGGCGGAGCGGATCCGGTCCCGTCTCCTCCTTTCCCGGGATGAGGACCATGATCGCGAAGACGAACAGGACCATGATCGCCCCGGCGTAGATGATGATCTGCGCCAGCGCCAGGAACTCGGCGCCGAGGAGCAGGTAAAGGACCGCCACGCATCCCAGGTTCACGACCAGGAACAGCGCCCCGTGGATCGGGTTCCGGCGCAGCACGAGCCCCAGCGCCGAGGCCACCGCCAGGATCGCCACGCCGAAGAACGTTACCAGTTCCATGGCTTACTCTCAGGCCGCAAGCTCGGCATCGGTGGATACAAGATGGCCCATGGCTAGGGAGTCCGGTCGGCGGGAATCGGAATCGGGGATCGGGGCGTCCCGTCCGGCCCCGCAGGTTCGAGGGCGAGGAGCGTCTCCTTCGTGTAGATCATGCCCCGCCGGCTGTAGGAAGAGAATTCGAGGATGCCCGTGTCCATGCGAATCGCGTCCTCGGGACACGCTTCCACGCAGTAGCCGCAGAAGACGCACTTGCCGAGATCAATGTCGAACCGCGCCGGATACTTTTCGATCTCCGGGTTCGGGTGCTCGGCGGCCACGATATAAATGCAGTGCGCCGGGCAGACCGTCTCGCACATCATACAGGCCACGCAGCGGGGCGAACCGTCCTCCCGGCGCACCAGGCGGTGGAGGCTGCGCAGACGGAGCGAGTAGGGCCGACGCTCCTCAGGGTACTGGACCGTCACAGCCCCGCGCGCGTCTTTCCTTCCGAAGACGTAATGCGCCGTGTGGCGTCCCAGGTTGACGAAGAAGTGGGCGGCGGTCACCCGGAGGCCGACCAGGACCTCTACCAGGTAGAAACGCTGGCGCAGCCTCACGCGGACCTCCACGCCAGCAGGACCACGCCCGTGACGACCACGTTCAGGATCGAGAGGGGGAAGAGGCCCAGCCAACCGAGCCGCATAGCCTGGTCATAGCGGAAGCGGGGCAGGGTCCATCGGATCAGCATGAGGAACCAACACGCCATGGCGACCTTCAGGCAGAAGGCCAGGACGCCGAGTGCCACCACCGTCGGCCGGGCCAGCGTCAGGGCGGCCCCCCACGGGAACCTGAAACCGTCGGCGGCCAGATAAGGGACCTGCCAGCCGCCGAGGAACAGGGCGGTCGTCAGGCCGGCGATCACCACGGTCTCGACGAAGTCCGCCATCATGAACATCCCGAATTTCATCCCGCTGTATTCGACGAAGTAGCCGATGATCTCCGACTCCCCCTCGGGGAAGTCGAAGGGAATGCGCTTGGTGGCGGCGATTCCCGCCGTGAGAAACAGGACGAAGGCCAGCGGCTGCGTCACGATCCCCCACGCCGGGATCCACGTCAGCCACCCGAACAGCGGCCGGCCCTGGCCGCGGATAATCTCCATCATGTCCAGCGAGCCGTACACCATTGCCACGCCCATGATGGAGGCACCGATGGCGACCTCGGCGGAAATCATCAGGGCAGCCGCGCGCTGGCCGCCGAGGAGGGCGTAGTTGTTGGCAGAGGCCCAGCCGGCCATCATCACCCCGTACACGCCCAGCGAGAGCATGGCGAACACGTAGAGGATCCCGGCGTTCAGCGTGACCGCCTGAAGCGGAACCTCGCGGCCGCCGACCTGGAGCACGTCACCGAAGGGAATCGCGGCAAAGGCCACGAGGGCAAAGAGCACCGAGACGAACGGCGCCAGGGTAAAGAGGATCCGGTCGGCCCGCGCCGGCAGGAAGTCCTCCTTGGTGAGCATCTTGAGGGCGTCCGCCAGCGGGTGGAACAGTCCGAAGAGCCGGAGGCCGAAGATCGAGGCGCGGTTGGCCCCGATCCGGTCCTGCATGACCGCGGACTGCTTGCGCTCCACCCACGTCAGGAGTCCTCCCATGTTGAGGACAAACAGCATGACAAAGGCCACCCGGCCGAAAGCAATCCCGAGATCTGTGAGCATCGGCGTCATGAGGATGCCACCGGCTTCCCGGCGTCCCTGAGCTCGCGGTAAGAAAGCCCACGGAAGGCGATCACTTCAGCCGCTAAGGCCTTGAAGATCGCTTCGGCCGTCGCCGGGAGCGGACCCATCCCGAGCGCCTCGCCGATCCGGCCGATGATCTCCCAGTCGGGGAGCGCTGCACCCACGGGCTCCACGGCTTTCCAGAAGCGCTGGACCCGTCCCTCGAAGTTGGCGAAGGTCCCTTCCCGTTCCACCCAGGTCGCGCTGGGCAGGACGTAGTGGGCGGAGGGGCTGACCCCGTTGGCGTTCGAGCCCTGGAAGATCAGGCAGTCGAGGGCTCGGAGCGCCTCCCGCGTCTCTTCCTCGGGCCAGGCTGAGAGCAGCAGATCGTGGTGGAGCACCCACAGGCACTTGATGCGCCGCTCCCTGGCAGCCCTCAGCACGCCTCGGGCGTCCAACCCTCCGGGACGCGGTCCTAGACCGATCAGCTCGGCTCCCCGGGTATTGGGATTCTTGTCGGCCTTGATCAGAATCCGGTCTTCGTCCCCGGAGGCCCGGGATGGAACGCGGAAGTCCACGTTGGGGATGCCGAGGTGATCCACGAGCCGGCGGAGAAGGAAGAGATCCTCGTTCGCCATTTGGGGAGACGCGAGGACGCCGATCTCCTCCGGCCGGTACGCCGAGAGCCGCGCTGCGACGAGCGGGATTATCTCCTCCCAGACCACCTCGTCGGCCTGGGTGTCTGCCCGGCGCGCCGGAAGGAGGAGCCGGCTCGGGTCATCCACGAACTTATACCCGTACCGGCCGGCGTCGCAGATCCACCACCGGTTCACCTCCCTGTTGTAGCGCGGCTTGAGCCGGGCGACGCGCCGGCCCTGATTATGATGGGGCCGGCGCAGATTGTAGTGCACCTCGATGTTGCAGCCGCGGCTGCATCCCGGACAGATGGATTTGGCCGTCTCCAGGTACCAGACGCGGACCGCAAACCGAAAATCCCGGTCGGTGAGCGCCCCCACCGGGCAGATGTCGATCACGTTCGCCGAGTAGGGGTTCGAGAGCTCGCGGCCGGGAAAGAGCCCGATCTCGGAATGATCGCCGCGCTGGAAGATCCCGAGCTCTCCCGTCCCCGTGATCTCGTCGCAGAAACGGACGCAGCGGGAGCAGAGGATGCAGCGCTCGGCGTCCAGAATCACGTGAGGGCCCAGCGGCACGGCTTTCGGCTTGTGGACCTTCTCGTCCATCATGCGCGGCTCGTAGAGCCCGTGCTTCATGTAGTAGATCTGGAGCCAGCACTCGCCGGCCTGGTCGCAGACGGGGCAGTCCAGCGGGTGATTGATCAGGTGGAACTCCATGATGGACTGGCGCGTCGCCAGGACCTTCGCAGTCTCCGTGCGGACCACCATGCCTTCGGCCACCTGGATGTTGCACGCGATCTGCGGACGCGGGTTATTCCCGATCTCCACCATGCAGAGACGGCACTGGCCGGCGATGCTGAGGCCGGGATGGTAGCAGTAATGCGGGATCTCGATCCCGAGCCGACGCGCCGCTTCGATCAGGTTCGTGCCCGCCGGCGCCTCGATCTCCTTCCCGTCAATCGTCAGCTTCGGCATACGTTATTTCGGGATCAGGGCTTCAAACTCATCGCGGAACTTCTCGATGTAGCTGATGTAGGGCCCCACCGCCCCGTCGTAGAAGGCGCAGATGGTTGTGCCGGCGCCGCGCCGGGCCACATCCAGGATCGTGTCCAGATCCTCCTTGCGCCCCTTTCCTTCGACGATCCGCTGCGCCATCTTGAAAATCCAGCCGGTGGACTCGCGGCACGGGGTGCACTGCCCGCACGACTCGTGGGCATAGAAGCGGGCCACGACCATCAGCGCCTCGGGGATCGACACGGTCTCGTCCATGACGATGACCCCCGCGGAACCGGCCATGGTACCCGCGTTCTTCAGGCCGTCCACGTCCATCGCGACCTCGATCTCGTCCGCCCTCAGGATGGGGGCGGAGGACCCGCCGGGGACCACTGCCTTGAGCCTCCGGCCGTCCGGGAGGCCCCCGGCGTGCTCGTAGATCAGCGCCCTCAGCGTGACCGACACGGGCAGCTCGTACACGCCCGGCTGTCGGATGTGGCCGGACACGGAGTACATGCGCGTCCCACCCTGGGTTGCGGTGCCCAGCGCGGCGAACCACTCCGCGCCGCGTTGGACGATATGAGGGACGTGGCAGATGGTCTCCACGTTGTTGACGATGGTCGGCGCATCGAACGCGCCGCGAATCGCCGGAAACGGCGGCTTGAGCTTCGGCCAGCCCTTCTTGCCCTCGAGCGAGGAGATCAATCCGGTTTCCTCGCCGCAGATGTACGCGCCGGCCCCCCGATGGACGACGACATCCAGGTCGAACCCCGAGCCGAGGATGTTCCGGCCGAGGAATCCCGCGGCATAGGCCTCCTCCACCGCCCGCGCGAACCGCCGCCACGGCTGGACGTACTCGCCCCGGATATAGACGAAGGCCAGGTGGGAGCCGATCGCGTACGCGGAGACGATCATCCCCTCAATCAGCGCGTGCGGATCCCGCTCCAGCAGGTAACGGTCCTTGAAGGTACCGGGCTCGCCCTCATCGGCATTGATCACGAGATAGACCGGGCCCGGGTGCCCCTTGGGGATGAACCCCCACTTGACGCCCGTCGGGAACCCCGCGCCGCCCAGACCGCGCAGGTTCGACTTCTTCACGGTCTCGATGATCGTAACCGGCGGCAGCGCCAACACGCGCTGAAGCCCTTCATAGCCGCCCGTCTCCTGGTACAGCCGAAGCGCGTGGGAGTCAGGACGGTGGAAGTTCCGGGTCAGGATCAGCTCGGCCATCTATCCGAGTCCTTCAAGGATGCGATCCACGAGTTCCGGCGTCAGGTGGCCCTCGTAGCGGTCGTCCACCTGCATCATCGGCGCCATCTCGCAGGCGCAGAGACACTCGACCGAGAGCAGCGTGACCTTGCCATCCGGGGTGGTCCCTCCGACCTCGACGCCAAGCCTCTCTTTGAGGTAAGCCAGCACACGCCGGGCGCCCAGCAGGTGGCAGGTGAGGTTGTGGCAGACGCTGACGACGTGGCGGCCCTTGGGCTCTCGAAAGAAGAGGGTGTAGAAGGTCACGACCTCGTGAACATGGGCCGGGGAGAGGTCGAACAACCCCGCCACGTACTCCTCCGCTTCGAGCGAGATATAGCCGAAGGCGGCCTGGGCCAGCTGGAGGACCGGCAAGAGCGCCGCCCGCTTGTCAGGATAGAGCGCCTGAAGCCGGCGAACTTCCTGGAGCTGTCCCCCCGTGAACTGGACCTTAACCCCTGCGGGAGCCCTCATCGATCCAGCTCGCCCCCGATCATGTTGATGGAGCCGAAGGAAGGAACGACGTCGGCCACCATCTCTCCTTCGATCATCCGGTGGAGGGCCGCCATGGGAGGAAAGCACGGCGGCCGGCACCGGACGCGGTAGGGGCGGTCGGTGCCGTCGGAGACGATGTAGAAGCCCAGCTCGCCGTTGGCGCCTTCCACCGCAAAGTAGGCGTCGCCCTGCGGCGGCCGGATCCCGTTTCCGTCCATGATGAGCATGAAGTGGTTCATGAGCCCTTCGATGGATCCGTAGGTCTCCTCCTTGGGGGGGAGCACGACCCGCTTGTCGGCCACGTTCACCTGGTGGTGGACCGGCTTCTCCAACCCTTGAAGGTTGGGAGAGAGCGTGATGGGGATCAGCAGCAGGCCTTCGGTCTTGCCCTGCTTGCCGAGATCCACATAACTCGCCGGGTCCATGGGTCGCCCTTGGAAATCGACGTTGATGGCGCCGCCGGGCAGCGCGTCGAGGGCCTGCTCTACGATCCGCATGGACTGCTCCATTTCCGCCATGCGGACGAGGTATCGGTCGTAGTTATCCCCGTTCCGGCCGGTGGGGATCTCGAACTCCACCCGGTCATACGCCCAGTACGGCTGGGCTCGCCTCACGTCGTACGCGACCCCGGCAGCCCGGAGCAAGGGACCCGTGATCGCATAGGCGATGGTTTCCTCGCGCGAGAGCGCGCCTACCCCCACCATGCGGTCCATGAAGATGCGGTTCCCCGTCAGAAGCTTCCCGACCTCTTCCAGCACCTGGCGGGTCTCCTTGAACGCCTTCCGCGTCTTCAGGCCAAAACCTTCCGGCAGGTCGGCCTTGACACCGCCCACGCGCGCGTAGGAGATGGTGAGGCGCGCGCCGGTCACGTCTTCGACGAGCTCCCAGAGGTACTCCCGGGCCTTGATCATGTAGAGGAAGACCGTGAAGGCGCCGAGCTCCATCGCCGAGGCCCCGATGCAGGTGAGGTGGTCGCAGATCCGGGAGATCTCGCTCATGACCACCCGGATGTACTTGCAACGCTCGCTCACGTCGATCCCCAAGAGTTTCTCGACACAGGACGCGTAGCCAAAGTTGTTGATCAGGGGGGAGACGTAATTCAGGCGGTCCGTGTAGGGGATGGCGTTGTTGTACGGGCCCCGCTCGCACTCCTTCTCGAAGGCCCGGTGCAGGTAGCCGATCTCCACGTCGGCCTTCACGACCGTCTCGCCGTCGAGCTCGGCCACGATGTGGATGATGCCGTGCATGGCCGGATGGGCCGGACCCATGTTGACGTAGAGGTGCTGCGAGCCCGAGCCGGTCCCGCTCCCCTCCCCCAGGTAGATCTCGCGCGTCGTCCGCTCAGCCATCACCCTCGGAGGGGGGCCCACCCACGCCCTTCGGGCGCGGGTACCCGCCCCTTCCGATTCCTCCCCCCGGAGCTTGCGCGGGCAAAGCCCGCGCTCGAAATCACGAGTTCACAAGCACACGCTACCACGTTAGTTCTTCGGTCCAATCAATGGTTGCCGTTTATTGACCGGATAGTCTTTCCGGAGTGGATGCCCCTGGAACTCCTCGTACATGAGGAGCCGCCGCAGGTCCGGGTGGCCGTCGAAGCGGATCCCGAACATGTCCCAGACCTCTCGCTCGAACCAGTTCGCGACCGGCCAGAGGGGCACCGCACTCGGCACGCGCGCGTCGTCTTCCTCCACTCTCACCTTGAGGCGTAGCCGGTGGTTGTGAGCCAGCGAATAGAGGTGATACACGACCTCGAAGCGGGGACCAAACTCCCGGCCGGGATACTTCAGATAGTCCACGGAAGTGAGATCCATGAGGAAGTCGAATCCGAGGTCGGCTTCGTCACGGCAAAACCGAAGCACATCGAGAAGGGCCGAGCGCTCCACCACCGCCGTGTGGTCTCCCCGGTAGGCGTGGGTCTCGATGATCCGGCCGCCGAAGGTCGTCGTCAGCCGGAGAAGT
This sequence comes from Candidatus Rokuibacteriota bacterium, assembly GCA_016201645.1. Lineage (GTDB taxonomy): Bacteria > Methylomirabilota > Methylomirabilia > Rokubacteriales > CSP1-6 > JACQCL01. The sequence continues at coordinate 825 of JACQCL010000025.1, read as the reverse complement.
GCGCTCTGACCGTCCATAATCGAAGTGACGAGGGACCGAGGGCTTAGTAGCGCTGGGCCCCGGCGGCGATCTTGTCTTGCAGCTTCATCAAGCCGTCGAGCACGCTTTCGGGGCGGGGCGGGCAGCCGGGAATGTAGACGTCCACCGGGATGATGGTGTCAATGCCCATGACGGTGGCGTAATTGTCGTAAAAGCCGCCCGTGCACGTGCAGACGCCAAAAGCCACGACCCACTTGGGCTCGCACATCTGATCGTAGATGCGCTTCAACGCAGGGGCCAGCTTGTGGCTGATGGTCCCCACCACGAAGAGCACGTCCGCCTGCCGGGGAGAGAAGCGGGGCAAGCCCGCCCCGAATCGGTCCACGTCGTAGTGAGAACAGGCCGTCGCCATGTACTCCATGCCGCAGCAGGCCGTCACGAACGGATACTGGAAGATGGAGTACTTCCGGGCCCAGCCGATGGCCTCATCGAGCTTCCCGGTGAAAAAGCCGCCTAGTCCCACTCAAGGCCTCCCTTCTTCCACATATAGAGGAACCCCAGCATCAAGATGCCGAGGAAGACGAGCATGGCAAGAAATCCCGGCCAGCCGAGCGGCCTCACCTGCACCGCCCACGGGAAGATCAGCATCACCTCGATGTCGAAGATGATGAAGAAGATCGCCACGGTCGAGAACTTGATGGCGAACCGCCCCTCCGGGAGCGCGAGCGGGTCCTTGCCGCACTCGAACGGCTCCGCCTTGACCGGGCTCCGCCGCCGCGGGGCGACCAGCTTCGGCAACCACATCATCGCACCGGCCACCACGGCCGCAAAGCCGAAGACCATGAC
>JACQCL010000231.1 GCA_016201645.1 Candidatus Rokuibacteriota bacterium | reverse complement strand
TTGTACCCCCCGGAGAACGAGCTGAACGTCGCGCTCCAGGAGCGCCTCGAGCGCCAGGCCCAGGCTCTCCTCGAGCGCGTCCCCACGGTCACGCTCGCGCTGGCCGATGACAACATCGTGATCAACGGCATCCGGCCGCACCCCAAGTGGTTCGGCATCACGAGCCCGCTCCTGCACAAGCTCATGCAGGAGACCGGTCTGACGAGCGTGACCCTCACGCGCGGAGTGAGCCGCGAGGACTTCCAGATCCTGCTGACCCAGCTGGCTCAGCCGGCTACTGAGGATGCAATGACTCCCGTCGTCCTCGCCAAGCTCCTGGAGGAGCGCGGGATCACGACGATCCAGGTGGGAAGCCGATCCTACGCGGCGGCGCGGGCCTCCCTTCGAGCGGCGGGGAAGCCGGGCGGCACCGACTCGGAAGAAGGGGCAAGCGCTGGAACGCACGGGGTGATTGCCGGCCCCGGACGAAGCCGCAGCGAGGAGGATCGCCTCTTTGAGCAGGTCGCGCAGTGGTTGGACGCCTCGCTGGGCGCGTCGAATCTTCGCGAGGAAGAGATCCCCGCAGCAGTCGACTCCTGGCTCGCATCCGATCGGAAGGACCTGGCCGACCGCCTCTGGGAGCGGCTCATGGCGGCTCTCGAGAGTCCCATGGAGGGCACCCGCCAGCGGGGGGCGGCCGGCCTCAACCTCCTCCTCACCGGCGCCAATGTCGGAACCCTGACCTGGCTCCGCGAGCAGTCCTTTGAACCACTGGAAAAGGCGCTGCTGAAGGAAACCAGTCCGCGGGTGTTCCAATGGCAGGTCCGCGCCACGGTCGAGGCTCTCAAGCTGCTCCTCAAGGAAGGCGAGCTCGCGCGGGTGGCCAGCTTGGCCGAGGCCCTGGGGAAGGGTCAGGCGGGGAAACCCAACGAAAAGAGACTCGTCCCGCTTGCCACCGCCGCGGTGGAGAACATGGCCGCGACCGGCGTCTTCCAACCGCTCCTCGGGGCCTTGAAGGAAAGCGATCCGGCCCGTCGTGAGCAGGCCCGAGCGGTCCTGGCGGCCCTCGGGGAAGGGTCCCTTCAGTTCGTGGTGAACATCGTCACCAAGGAAGAAGACGCGGAGGTTCGCAAGATCGCCGCGACTCTCCTCCGGTCACTGCCCGGCGCCGGACTCAGGCTCATCGTCCCCCAACTCCATCCGCCGACGCCGCCGGAGACCACGCGCCGGATCGTCGGCGTTCTGAATCTTCTCGCCCCCGAGCTGGGACCCGACTTTTTCTCCCTCCTGGCTCACTCGGACGTGCTCGTGCGCGCCGAGTTCACCGGCGTCCTTTCCAGCGTTCGGAGGCCCGCCGCCGCGATGTTTCTGAGCCGCGCCCTGGCGGAGCCGCAACCCCAGATCGCCGCGGGAGCCCTCGAGGGCGTCCGGGCGCTCCACATGACGGAACTTGTAGACCCGATCGTCCGGCTCCTCCGGAAGGACGCGCCGCCGGACCTGCTGAAGGCCTGCTGCGCCTGCCTGGGCCAGCTCAAGAATGAAGAGGCGATTGATCCCCTCGTGGATGTTCTGCGGCAGCGTCCGCGCTTCCTGGGGCTGGTCAGGGGTTTCCCGGAAACTGTCCGGGCCGCCGCCGCGCGGGCCCTGGGAGAGCTTCCATTTCCCCAGGCCCAGGACGCGCTCCGCGCCGTGCTGAAAGATGGGAGTCTCGCGGTCCGCTCGACGGCGCGCCTCGCGCTGGCTCGACTGAAGCAGGGGCGCGAATCTCGATGACCTTTGCCGCGATCCTCTTCGACCTCTTCGACACCCTCGTTCTGTTCGATCGCAGCCGCCTGCCAGAAGTCCAGATCAACGGAACCACCGTGCGGTCAACCGCGGGACATCTCCTTCCGATCCTGGCCCCGCACGCGCCAGGTGTGGATCTCCCCCGCTTCTTCGACGCGCTCCTCTGGAGCTGGCAGGAGGCGGAGCGCCTCCGCGCCGCCGACTACCGCGAGATCAGGGCCTCCGAGCGCTTCGGCCTCTTGTTCAGCCGTCTGGGAGTTGATCCGGCCCGAATCCCTGCCGCGGTGCTGGAAAGCCTGCTCGACACTCACGCCCGCTGCCTCTGCCAGGCGGCAGAGTTCCCCCCCGATCACCGCGACCTTGTGCGGACCCTTTCGCGGCGCTACCGGCTCGGCATCGTCTCGAACTTCGATTACGCGCCGACGGCGCAATGGATCCTGGATCGGGAAGGGGTGACCGACTTCTTCCAGGCCGTGGTCGTTTCGGCCGACGTCGGCTGGCGGAAACCCAAGCCGGCCATCTTCGAGGCCGCCTTGAGCGGGATGGGCATCGGTCCCCGCGAAGCGCTGTTCGTGGGGGACCGGGCCGACATCGACGTCCTGGGGGCCAAGGCGGTTGGCATGGCCGCGGCATGGGTCAACCCGAACGGCGAGCCGATCCCGCCGGGGATTCCCGCGCCCGACTACGAGCTCACATCCCTCGGCGAACTTCGCCGGATCCTGACGCGAGAGGGATCCGAGCGGTAACCTTCCGAATCCCCCACGCATCTAATAGAATAGGACGGGGAGCAGGGGGCGACGTCACTCACATGCCAATCCCGCGAAAAGTGATCGTCATCGGATCGGGGCCGGCCGGCTACACGGCTGCCATCTACGCCGCCCGGGCGAACCTCTCCCCGCTCATGTTCATCGGGACCCAGTGGGGCGGGCAGCTCATGCTGACCACCATGGTGGAGAACTACCCGGGCTTCGTGGACGGCATCATGGGCCCCGAGCTGATGGAGATCTTCCGCAAGCAAGCCGAGCGCTTCGATACCGAGATCATCGGCGAGGACGTGACGGCCGTGGACCTCTCTAGGCGGCCGTTCCGCGTGACCGCGGCGGGACAGACCTACGAGGCCCTGTCCGTGATTATCGCTACCGGCGCCTCGTCGAAGCTCCTGGGCCTCGAATCAGAGAAGAAGCTGATGGGGCGCGGCGTCTCCACCTGCGCTACCTGCGATGGCTTCTTCTTCAAGGACAAGAACATCATGGTGGTGGGCGGCGGCGACTCTGCCATGGAGGAGGCGCTCTATCTCGCCCGGCTCGGCCGCAAGGTGGAGGTTGTCCACCGCCGGGACACGCTCAGGGCCTCCAAGATCATGCAGGAGCGCGGCTTCAAGAACCCGAAGATCGAGTTCATCTGGAACTCCACGGTGGAGGACGTGCTGGACGTGTCGAAGGGAGTGGTCACGGGAGTGCGCCTCAGGAACCTCAAGACCGGCGGGGTCACCGAGCGCCTGGTGGACGGGCTCTTCATCGCCATCGGCCACCAGCCCAACACGCAGCTCTTCAAGGGGCAGCTCGAGCTCCTCCCCAATGAGTACATCAAGGTCGTTCCGGGAACGACCCAGACTTCCGTGCCCGGCGTCTTCGCGGCAGGGGACGTGCAGGACCACACCTATCGCCAGGCCGTCACCGCCGCCGGCACCGGCTGCATGGCCGCCCTCGAGGCGGAGCGCTACCTGGAGGCCCACGCCTAATGGAGATCCAGGTCACTCAGGCGAGCGAGGTCACGGTGGTCGTTCCCAAAGGCGATCTGGACACGGCCTCGGCAGCCCAGATGAAGCAAACGCTGGGAGCGCTCCTCGACGCGGGAAAGACCCGCCTCGTCGTGGACCTCGGCGGCGTCGCCTACATGGACAGCGCGGGGCTGGGCCAGCTGGTGAACGCCATGAAGCTGGCCCGCAAAGCTGGGGGGGATCTCAGGCTCTGCGCGCTCAGCGAGGAGACGCTCCGGGTCTTCAAAACGACCCGCTTGAACAAGGAGATGGCCCTCTACCCCACGCGCCAGGCCGCCATCGCGTCCTGGAGGTAGTCAGGCCCGACGCGTATCGCTTTTGGGACATTGCGCCCCGGCGCACCTTCCCCATACTGACGGGGGAGGTGACCGCCATGCGGGCCTGGATTCCTCCGTTCCTGCTCCTCACTCTCGCCGTGGCAACAGCCGTCTTCGCCGAAGAGTGGAGCCGCGCGAGGATCGAGCGGCTGCCCGATTCAGCCTTCGCGGTGGTCGAAATCGCCGAAGACGGAAAGAAGATCCGCCATCTGCCGCACCACAATGAACAGGGGGACGTGGACATCCCGCATTTGAGAGCCGCCCTCTCGCGCCTCGCGCAGGTCAAGTGGCTCGACCCGGCGAACGAAGCCGTCGCGCGACGCCATCTGGAGGAGCACCAGCGGGAGCTTTCGTTCCGACCCTGAGAGTCGGGCCGGCGGCGCGCTGGAGGGCGATCGGCGAAAGGTTCCGTCGCCCCGTGCTATGATGGACGTCCAGAGGCGAGCCGATGACGTCTGTCGCGCGACTCGGCGCCCCGCTCCAGCGGCTCTACCGGGAGTTCGACTGGTCAGCGCGCATCGAGCGGGACGCCATCCAATTCCCCCTCCGCTATCCCGACCCGGCCGACCGCGAACTGGTGGCCCTCCTGACGGCGTGCCTGGCCTACGGGCGCGTTGACCTCTTCGCCCCCTGGGTCGATTGGGTTCTCACCCGGATGGGTTCGTCGCCCCACCGCTTCATCCTGGGGTTCGATCCCCAAAAGGACGGCAAGCGCTTCGAAGGCTTTCACTACCGCTTCAACCGCCCCCGCGATCTGGCGGCATTCTGCCTGGCGTCCCAGCGACTGCTCCTCCAGCACGGCTCCCTGCGTGCCTGCTTCCTGTCGGGCTACTCCCCAACCGATCAGGACGTGGGCCCGGCGCTCGAGCGCTTCGCCCGCTCCTACCTGACCCAGGACCTGAGCGCGGTCTTTCCCCGCGGCCGGCTCTCGCGGGGGTACCGCCATCTCTTCCCCCTGCCCTCGACGGGGGGGCCCTGCAAGCGGCTCCACCTCTTCCTGCGCTGGATGGTGAGGCGCGAGCCGCCCGATTTCGGTCTCTGGCGGGAGGTCTCTCCCGCGAAGCTCCTCATCCCCGTAGATACCCACGTCGAGAACATGTCGCGCGCCATCGGGCTCACGCGGCTCAAGAGCCGCACCTGGCGAATGGCGCTGGAGATCACCCGGCGGCTCAGGCGGCTGGACCCCGAGGACCCCGTGAAGTACGACTTCGCCCTCTGTCACAAGCGGATGTCGGGAGACTGCCGGGACCGCCGCCATCCCATCGTCTGCGCGCCGTGCGGTCTCCGGGGAGTCTGCCGTCACTGGAAGGGGCGCCGCTGATGCCTGAGGCAACTTGGCTCCTCCTCCTTGCGGCGCTCGTCGTCGTGGTCGGGTGGCTGGCCTGGAGGACGACCAGAGGCCAGCCGGACGCGGCCCTGCTCCTGCTCAAGAGCGAGATTGAAGCAGCCCGGAGCGAGGCGCGCCAGATCCAGGAGAGCACGCTCTCAACGTTGAGGCAGGAGCTCCGCGATTTCAGGGGTGAGATGGGAACGGGGGTCCAGGAACAGCTCCGCCACGTGACCGATGTCGTGGGCAACGTCCAGGGGAAGCTCGGTCAGCTCAGCGAGGCGACCCAGCGGGTGTTTGAAGTCGGTCGGGACATCGCCGGGCTCGAGCAGATCCTCAGGTCCCCCAAAGTGCGGGGAGGCCTGGGCGAGATTCTCCTGGAAAACCTCCTCGCCCAGATGCTGCCGCAGGAGCATTATGTGCTCCAGCACGCCTTTTCCACCGGTGACCGCGTGGACGCGGCCGTCAGGATCGGCGACCGGCTCGTCCCGGTGGACGCCAAGTTTCCGCTGGAAAACTTCCGTCGGATGCTGGAGGAGACCGACGAGGACAAGCGACGCAAGCTGCGGAAAGCCTTCGTCAGCGACGTCAAGGCGCGCACCGAGGAGATCGCGAAGAAGTACATCCTGCCGGACGAAGGAACCTTCGACTTCGCCCTCATGTACATCCCGGCGGAAAACGT
>JACQCL010000230.1 GCA_016201645.1 Candidatus Rokuibacteriota bacterium | reverse complement strand
TGGCCCGCGCGGCGGGCTCTTTGCCCGTCCCGCTCTCGCCCTGGATAAGCACCGTGGCCGAGCTAGGGGCGACCTGCTCGATCAGGGTCATCATCCGCTGGAAGGCCGGGCTCGTGCCGATCACCGCGCCCTGCCTGAGCAGGTCATCCAGCCTTTGCTGTAGCGCGCGATTTTCTTCGATGAGCGCCCGTCGTTCGAGCGCCTTCCGGATCAGGCGGATGAGCTGGGCTCGCTGGAACGGCTTGGTCAGGAAGTCGTACGCCCCGTCCTTCATCGCCTGAACGGCTTCCTCAACCGTGCCAAAGGCCGTCAGCATGATCACATCCACGTCTGGCGCCACCGTCTTGACTGCGCGCAGGAGCTCGAGACCGCTGAGCCCGGGCATCTTCAGATCCGCCAGCACCAGGTCCACCCCGCCGCTCTTGAGACGCTCGAGGCCAGCCTGGCCGTCTGACGCCACCACGACCCGATAGCCCTCGCGCTTCAGGGTGCGCTCCAGGCTCTCCCGCACCGCCGGATCGTCGTCCGCCACGAGGAGTGTGGGCGCCTCAGCCATGCTCGTCGTCCTTGAGCGGCAGGCGAATGGTGAAGGTGGCCCCCGAGCCCGGCGTGCTGCTCCACTGGATGTCGCCGCCGTGCTCCTCCACGATCTGCCGGGCGATGGAGAGGCCGAGACCGGTGCCCTGGGGCTTGGTGGTGAAGAACGGCTCGAACAGGCGCGGGGCGACAGCCGGCGCGATCCCGGCTCCCGTATCGCTCACGGCGATTTCCACGGCGCCGGGCAGCCGGCGCGTGCTCACAGTCAGGACCCCGCCCCGCGAGAGCGACTCGAGCCCGTTCTTGACGAGGTTGAGCACGGCCTGGCGCAGGAGGGTCCGATCGATCACCATCGGCGGCACCGCCGGATCGGACATGACCTTCACGGCGATCCCCTGCCGCGTGGCTACCGGCCGGACAAATTCAGCCACCCCCTCGACCATCTCGTTCACCGAATCTTCCTCGAAGTTCGGGCGGGGGAAGCGCGCGAACGCCAGGTACTCCTCGGTCAACGCGTCAAGGGCATCCACCTGTTCCCGGATAGCCGACACGAGCCCCGAGGCCTCCTCCATGTCAGGGCTGGAATGGCCGCGGACGATGTCTTCCAGCATCTCGGCATTGAGCTCGATGGCGCTGATCGGGTTTCTCACCTCGTGCGCCACCTTGAGAGACAGACGGCCGACGGTGGCCATCCGCTCGGCGACCAGCAGATCTTCCTGCGCGGCCTCCAGGCGCCCCAGCGTCTCCTTGAGTTCGACGTTGAGACGCTCAACCTCGCCGCGGGCCCGGCGCTCGCGCTCGGCGACGTGGCCGAGTGCGTAGGCGGGCAGGCCCACGAGGGCCGCCAGAATCGCCACCGGGGTCCAACCCACCCAGGGGCGAGCCAGCGCCGCCGCGGCGGCATACAGGCCGCCCGCAACGAGCGCCGCTCCCAACCCGACCCACGGGCCGAAGTAGTACGCGTTGACGGCGACCAGCGGGAAGAACAGAAGGTAGAAGAGGCTGTCGCCGCCGCCGGTCAGCCAGAGCAGCGCGAAGACGAGCAACAAATCCACGCCGAGCGCCCCGAGAAATACCGCCCGGGTTGCGCGCGGGTTGACGGTAACCAGCGCGAAGACGCCCACCTTGTAAGCGGCGAACTTGACGACGAGGGAGAAGAGGTCGATCCGATAGCGAGGTCTGATCGGTGCCAGCCCGAGCGTCGCCAGCCCCCCGACCATGATGACGGTCAGGAGCACGGCGAATACCCGTTCGTCCCGCTCGAGCACGCGGGCAGCCGTGTTCAGGGACCGACGCAGCACGGTGCTCACGCCCCCGAGCTTACCCTGGGATTCCCGGTAAGGGCAACCGCCTAGACACGGATGCAGGCGGCGCGGTGTCCCGGCCGAATCTCCCTCAGCTCGGGCACGACCTTTTTGCAGTCCTCGATGGCGATGGGGCACCGGGGGTGGAAGACGCACCCCGAGGGCGGATTCAAGGCGCTGGGCACCTCCCCCTTGAGGACCACGTGCTCGCGGGTGGCTTCCACGGCAGGGTCGGGGATCGGCACCGCGGAGAGGAGGGCTTTTGTGTAGGGATGCAGAGGTGCCTCATAGAGCGCCTGGCGGTCGGTGATCTCCACGATCTTTCCGAGGTACATCACGGCCACCCGGTCGGAGATGTGTCGAACAACGGAGAGGTCATGGGCGACGAAGAGGTAGGTCAGGTGAAACTCCGACTGGAGCTCCTCCAAGAGGTTGATGATCTGCGCCTGGATCGAGACGTCGAGCGCGGAGACCGGCTCGTCGCAGATGATGAGCGACGGCTCCATGGCCAGCGCGCGGGCGACCCCGACCCGCTGACGCTGGCCGCCGGAGAGCTCGTGCGGGTAGCGGTCGGCCAGCGAAGGCAGGATCCCTACGCGGGACAGCAGATCGTGAACGCGGGCCTGCCGCGCGTTCCGGTCAGGAACAATGCCGTGCACCGCCAGGGGCTCAGCGATGATCTGGCCCACGGTCATTCGTGGGTTGAGCGAGCTGTACGGGTCCTGAAAGATCACCTGGATCTTCCGCCGAATGGGGCGGAGCTCGGCAAGGGAGAGCTTCGTCAAGTCCCGTCCCTCGAAGATGATTTCCCCGGCGGTGGGACGCTCGAGCTGGAGAATGCAGCGGCCGGTCGTGGTTTTCCCGGAGCCAGATTCCCCGACGAGTCCGAGCGTCTCTCCTTTTTGGATGGAGAAGCTCACCCCGTCCACAGCCCGGATCACCCCGTGGCTCCGGCCGAAGAGCCCGCCGCCGCCGACCGGAAAGTGCTTCACCAAGTTCCGGACATCGAGCAGCACGCCTCCTGCGGGCGAGCGGTCAGACGCCTTGGCCGGCGAGGCGGCCAGCGCAGTCATACGCGGACCTCGCTGCCAAGCTGATCGGCCACCCAGCACGCGGAGTCGTGCCCGTCGCTTACCGGCGTGAGCGGCGGGACCTCGCTTTGGCACCGGTCAATGGCATACCGGCAGCGCGGGGCGAAAGCGCACCCGGGCGGCAGGCGCACCAGGTCGGGCGGCTGGCCGTCGATCGGGTTGAGCTTGGACTTGCGGGGCTCGTCCAGACGCGGCACCGAGCGCAGGAGCCCGAGGGTATAGGGATGGCGGGGGGTTGGCGTAAATCTCCCGCGCCGTGCCCCGCTCGATGATCTTCCCCGCGTACATGACGTTGACGCGGTCGGCGTAGCGCGCCACGACACCCAGGTTGTGCGTGATGATCAGCATCGCGACGCCGAGGCGGCGGGAGAGGTCTTTCATGAGCTCGAGAATCTGAGCTTGGATCGTGACGTCCAGGGCGGTGGTAGGCTCGTCAGCCAGGATGAGCGACGGATTGCACGAGAGCGCGATGGCGATCATGATCCGCTGACGCATGCCGCCGCTGAACTGGTGCGGGTACTGCGCGAGGCGGCGTGCCGGATCAGAGATCCCGACCAGGGCGAGCAGTTCCTCGGCGCGATGCCGGGCCTCCTCCGGCGACAGGGCCAGGTGGATCTCCAGCGTCTCGGTGAGCTGGAGGCCGATGGAGAGCACGGGATTCAGGGACGTCATGGGCTCCTGGAAGATCATGGCGACCTCCCGGCCGCGGATCCTCCGCATCGCCTCGTCGTCCAGGGCCAGGAGGTCCCGTCCTTTGAACACGATCTCTCCCGCCACGATGCGCCCGGCCGGTCCTGCGATGAGGCGCATCACGGAGAGCGCGCTGACCGTCTTGCCGCACCCCGACTCGCCCACCAGCGCAACGGTCTCGCCTTGCCTCACGTCGTAGGAGATGTCGTCCACCGCCCGCACGACGCCGGCGCCGGTGAAGAAGTACGTCCGGAGGCCCCTCATCTCGAGCAGCGTCTCCACCGCTTATCCGAGCACTTCCTCGAGGACGCGCCCCTGGAAGGCGCCGTCCCCGAACCCCAGGAGGCGGCAGAAGGTCGGCGCCAGGTCCACGATCCGCCCGCTCTGAATCTGGCCGCCGGCCTTGACCCCGGCCCCAGCCAGCAGCAACGGGATGGTCTGCTCGTGGACCGAGCCGTGAGAGCGGAGCCCGGCCTCGTCCCTCACCGCGGGCCACTCGTCCCAGATCCCCAGCGCCCACTCGCGCTTGCCAAAGCAGACAAGGTCCCCCACGCGCTCGGCCGGCAGGTGGTAAGTCCCCGCCTCGTGCCGCGGGATCACGACGTCGAGCCCCGGGGCAGCCCGGAGGGCCCTCACGGCCTCGGCCGTCACCTCGGGGCGCTCGAGGAAGAGGTAGAGCGAGCCCCCCAGGTCCCGGTGGTGGGCGAAGAGCCCATCCTTGATGAGAGGAACGCCCCGGGCCCGGAACCCCGCCTCCGCCAGCACGCGCACGGGGCTGACCGAGCGCGTCTTCGCGTTCATCCCGTGATCGGCGGTCAGCGCGACGACCGAGTCCCGAAGGTCGTAGCCCTGGACGATCTCGCCGATGAGGGCGTCCATCTCCCTGAGGTGGGCCTTCATCTCCGGCGTCTCGGGCGCCAGCTTGTGCTCGGGGTAGTCGGTGGTCGCGACATAGAGAAACGAGGGCGCGTAGCGGGCCGCGACCTCCCGGGCCGTCCGCAGGACCCAGAGGTTGATCTCCAGCGAGAAGATGTCCGGCGGCGGCCCGACAACCGCGGCGATGTCCGGCGGCACGCTCCCCATGTGCACGCAGAGATCCAGGTCGCGCCGGAGCAGGCGGGTGAGTTTCTCCTTGGCAGTCACCAGCGCGGTGGACCAGCCCGCCGCCTTGGCGCGCTCGAAAAGGAGGGACTCCCGGACGAACTTGACTTCGTCCATGAACACCTCTTTGGCGCTGGCCCGGTCGTAGTAGAAGTTCGTGCAGAGGCCATGGCGGTCCGGGAATGTGCCGGTGAGAAGCGAGATGTGGTTGACGTTCGTGAGGCTCGGCATCACGCCCCGGCCGTCGAGCGTGAACGCCCCCGCACGCGCCAGCCCCATCAGGTTCGGCAGGTCCGCCGACCGGATGTACTCGGGATCGAAGCCGTCAATCAGAAACACGAGAGCGCGACGGGCAGTCATCGGCACGGGGCCTCCTCTCCTCAGCGGCAGCGGGCCCGGCTCAGATGCCGGCTGGCTGCGGGGCGGAATTCGGCGTAGAGGCGACAGACCGCCTCCGCCACGCACGGCCACTGGAACTGGGCGGCCCACCGCACGGCCGCCGCCCCGAGCTGCCGACGGAGGGTTTCATCCATCAGGATTACCGAGATCCGTTCCGCCAGGATGCCGGGATCCCCCTCGGGCACCAGATATCCCGTGACGCCGTCCTGGACCGTGCTCGTGAGGCCTCCCACGCGGGAGGCGATGACCGGGTTGCCGCAGGCCATCGCCTCGAGCGCCACCATTCCGAACGACTCGTAGTAGGACGGCATGACGGTCATCTCGGCGGCGGCGTAGTAGAGCCCGAGCCTCTCCTGGGGCTGTGCGCCCAGAAAGCGCACGGTCCCGTCGAGACCCAGCGCCGCTGCTCGTTCCCGAAGGTATGCCACGTGGCCGTTCTCGGGCTCGTCCGCGTCGCCGCCGATCACGAACAGGACCGGCCGCACACCGCGCGGGGCCCGGACCAAGGGGACCGCCTCCAGCAGGGTCTCCAGCCCCTTGATCGGCCTGAGCCGCCCCACGTAGAGGAGCAGCGGGGACGGACCGAGGCCGAGGGCTGCCTTCGCCTCTTGCTGATCCATCGGGTGGAAGAGCTCGAGATCCACCCCGCAGGGGATCACGCGGATCCGATCGGCGTGCGCTCGATAGTACCAGACCAGACGCGCGCGCTCCTCGGGATTTGAGGCCACCACCCGATCGGCTCCGGCAACGATCCGCTCCTCCTCCGA
>JACQCL010000229.1 GCA_016201645.1 Candidatus Rokuibacteriota bacterium | reverse complement strand
GACGCGGACGCCCAGGTGAGAAAAATTGAAGCCCTGACGTTCTCCCAGGTTCGCCAGGCCTCGGAGGAGGGCCGTCTCTATGGCTCCGTCGGAGTCCAGGATCTGGCCGCCTTTCTGGCTCAAAACGGGATTCCCGTGGAGAAACGCCGGATCGGCCTCGATGAGCCGATCAAGACATTGGGGGAGTACACGGTGCCGATCCGGCTCCACCCCGAGGTCACCGCCCACCTCAAGGTCACCGTCGCGCGCGGGTAGGCCGTGGCCACGCTCACGGAGCTCCTGACCTCCAAAATCCCCCCCCACAGCCTGGAGGCGGAGCGGGCCGTCCTCGGCGCGATCCTGCTGGAGCGGGACAGCCTCCCCCGGGCGATTGAGATCCTCAGGCCCGCCGATTTCTACAAGGAAGGCCACCGGAAGATCTTCGCCACGATGATCGGCCTCTTCGAACGGTCCGAGCCCGTGGACCTGTTGACCCTCACCGAGGAGCTCCGCCGCTCGGCGGAGCTGGACGAGGTGGGGGGGCCCGCGGCCCTCGCCGCGCTCGTCGAGGAGGCCGCCACCGCTGCGCATCTCCTTTCCTACGCCGGGATTGTCCGGGAAAAGTCCCTTCTCCGGGACTTGATCAGGATCTCGTCGGAGATCATCGGCCAGAGTTACGAGGCCAAGGAGGACGTGGAGAGTCTCCTGGATCAGGCTGAGCAGCAGATTTTCCAGATCTCCGAGCGTCGCATGCAGGGCACGGCCGTCCAGGTCCGCACCATCCTCAAGGAGACCTTCGAGTACATCGAGAGGCTCTACGAGCGCAAGGAGCACGTGACCGGCCTGCCCACGGGGTTCAGGAAACTGGACGAGCTCACCTCGGGGTTCCAACCGTCGGACTTCATCCTCGTCGCGGGCCGCCCCTCCATGGGGAAGACGGCGTTCGCGCTGAACGTCGCCAAATACGCCGGGATCGAGCTCAAGAAGCGGGTGCTGGTCCTGAGCCTGGAGATGGCCCGGGAGCAGGTCGTGCAGCGCCTTCTCTGTGCCGAGGCGCGGGTGGATTCGCATCGGGTCCGGACCGGCTACCTGGAACCCAAGGACTGGCCGCGTCTGACGAACGCGGCCGGGCGGCTGGCCGAGGCCCCGATTTTCATTGATGACACGGCGGGGCTCACGGTGCTCGAGGCCCGGGCCAAGGCGCGCCGGATGAAGGCGGAGCACGGCCTGGACCTCGTCCTCATCGACTACATCCAGCTCATGCGCGGGCGGGGGAACATCGAGAATCGCCAGCAGGAGATTTCCGAGATCTCGCGCGCGCTCAAGGCGATGTCGAAGGAGCTGCGCGTGCCCGTGGTGGGCCTGTCCCAGCTCTCCCGGGCGGTGGAGACGCGGCCCACACGGGAGCACCGGCCTCAGCTGTCGGATCTCCGGGAGTGCGTTACGGGCGAGACCCTCGTCGTTCTGGGGGACGGCAGGCGCATGCCGATCCGGCAGCTCGTCGGCACGGCGCCTGAGGCGCTCGCGGCGTCCCACGAGGGAAAGATCGCGACGGCAAAGAGTGAGAAGATCTGGCTGGTGGGCGTAAGACCGGTCTTCTTGCTCCGCCTGGCGAGTGGCCGGATGATCCGGGCCACGGAACGTCACAGGTTCCTCGCTGGGCGAGGGTGGGAGACGCTGAGCGAGCTTTCGGTCGGCGACCGCGTCGCGATCGCGAGGAGGCTTCCCGAACCTGCGTTCCCGGACTCTTGGCCGGACCTCCGGGTGATCCTACTCGGCCAGCTCATCGGCGATGGCAGTTACCTCAAACACCAACCCCTTCGCTACACGACCAGCTCGGAGGAAAACAGTCGGATCGTGGCAAAGGCTGCCCGCGAGGAGTTTGGCTGCGACGTGAAGCGCTACGCGGGACGCGGAAGCTGGCACCAGCTTCTCATCAGCGGGAACGGCAACCGATGGCATCCGGACAAGCTCAACGGTTGGCTTCGTCAACTCGGGATCTTCGGCGAGCGATCGTACGAGAAGCGCCTACCCGAGGCGGCCTTCCGGCTCTCCAATCGTCAGATCGCCTTGCTCTTATGCCATCTCTGGTCCACAGACGGTACGATCGCGCCCCGGACGAAGGGGAGGGGAAGCCACGGCGTCGTGTACAGCACGAACAGTTCCCACCTGGCCAGCGACGTGGCAGCGCTACTGCTGCGGCTCGGCATCATAGCCCGGATTTCCTCTGCGAAGAAGGGTAACTACCGGCCGAGCTTCTTCGTGAGGGTGTCAGGGAGGACTGATCAGCGTCGTTTCCTGGAGGTCGTTGGTGCCTTTGGTCCGCGCGTGCCCCAGGCTGAGCGCCTTCGAGCGTTGCTCGCTGTCCCCAGAGCCAACACGAATGTGGACACGCTGCCTGCCGAGGACTTCGAGCGGGTCCGAGAGCTTATGCGCGCGCGCGGGATCTCCCACCGGCGCATGGCGGCGTTGCGGGGAACGGCGTACGGGGGGAGCGCCCATTTCAGGTTTGCCCCCTCGCGGGCGCTGCTCGCGGAGTATGCGGAGATCCTCCGGGACGAGGAGCTGCGCGGCCGCGCCACGAGCGATCTCTTCTGGGACCGGATCGTGGCCATCGAGTTGGACGGCGAGGAGGAGGTGTTCGACCTTACCGTACCCGGACCAGCCTGCTGGCTCGCCGACGGGATCGTCAGCCACAACTCGGGCGCTCTCGAGCAGGACGCGGACCTCATCATCTTTCTCTACCGGCCGGAGCGGTACAAAGAGCAGAGCGAGATCCCGCCGGAGCAGCAGAACCTGGCGGAGGTCATCGTCGGCAAACAGCGGAACGGCCCCACCGACACCGTCCGCCTGACCTTCATCCCCCAGTACGCCAGCTTCGAGAATCGCGTCGAAGCGGACCGCCAGCCGTACTGAGGTCACCGTCCAGGGGGGAGCTCATTCGCCGCCCAAGCGTGAGAGGCACATGTCTCGCACGTGAGCTGCACATAGCCCCGTGAGACTCTACTCGCTCAAGAGGCTCTTCGTCGGCTCCCCCCTCCCGACGGCCCAGGCTCGGCACGAGCGCCTGGGCAGGGTGACCGGGCTCGCGGTCTTCGCGTCGGACAACCTTTCCTCCGTGGCCTATGCCACCGAGG
>JACQCL010000233.1 GCA_016201645.1 Candidatus Rokuibacteriota bacterium | reverse complement strand
TCGATCCGACGGAGGTGGGCCTCGACCACCCGGGTCGGCGTCGCCTCGCCGCTCCGGTACCGCGCCGCCAGCTCGCCGATCGTCGGCATGGCTACTCCTCGATGATCCTGGGAACGCGGACGAAGTCGCCCTCGCGCTCCGGCGCGTTGGCGAGCATCTCTTCGGTCGGGAAGCACGGCCTCACTGCGTCCTCGCGCATCACGTTGACCATCGGGATCGCGTGGGAGGTTGGCTCGACGTTGTCGGTGTTGAGCTGCCGGAGCTTGTCAATGTAGGTCAGGATGGCGTCGAGCTGCGACCGCATCCGTTCCTTCTCGGCGTCCGAGAGCTCAAGCCGCGACAGCCTGGCGACATGCTCCACTTCCTTGAGCGTGATCTTGGGCTCAGGCATTATCTTGCCTCGGGTTAGATTTCATCCAACTGCGCGTACTGGAGCGACAGGCGCTTGCGCCCCACGCTGGCGAAATGCACGGTGACGATCACGTCCTCACCCTGTCGCTCGATCCCGACCAGGAGCCCCTCGCCCCAGCGGGCGTGGCGAAGCCTCGCGCCCACACGGTAGGGCAACGACCCATCCTCAAGGGATGGGTGCCCGTAGATGTGGCTCGCTTCGCTCGCGCTTGCGGCCAGGGGACTCCTCGCCGCATTGAGGAGCGCGAGATCCTCCTCGGGAATCTCCAGGAGAAAACGCGACGGCTCGCCGATGCCGTAGCCGTGAAGCCGGCGGTGGAGCGCATAGGAGAGATAGAGCTGCCGCTTCGCCCGCGTGAGCCCCACATAGCAGAGCCGGCGCTCTTCCTCCAGCTCCTCCGAGCCTTCCATGGACCGGACGTGCGGGAAGACGCCCTCTTCCATGCCGGTGATGAAGACCACGGGGAACTCGAGCCCCTTGGCCGAATGGAGCGTCATGAGGGTCACGGCACCCCGGTCGGCCTTCCACTCGTCCACGTCGGAGAGGAGCGCCACCGTGTCGAGGAACTCCTCCAGCGTGGCGGATTCCCGGGAGTGGTGAAACTCCTCGGCGGCGGCGACCAGCTCTTCCAGGTTTTCGAGGCGCCCCTCGGCCTCGGCGGTCCGCTCCCCCCGGAGCGCCTCCCGGTAGCCCGAGCGCCTCAGGACCTCGTCAATCAACGCCGGAAGCGCGAGTCCAGACTTAAGCTCCCGCACATCCCCGATCAAGGTCGCGAACTCCTCGAGCGTCCGTCGCTGCTTGGCGCTCACCTCGTCGCCCAGTCGTCCGCATGCCTCGAGCAGCGGCGCTTTTTCTCGTCGGGCCACCTCGTCCAGGCGGGCCAGCGTGGCGCGGCCGATGCCCCGAGAGGGTGCACCGATCGCCCGTTTAAAGGCCACGTCATCAGCCGGGTTGATCGTCAACCGCAGGTACGCGAGGACGTCTTTGACCTCCCGCCGCTCGTAGAAGCGTACCCCCCCGACGATCACGTACGGGATCGTGCTCCGGCGCAGCGCATCTTCCAGGACCCGCGACTGGGCGTTCGTCCGGTAGAAGATCGCCACCTCGCCCTCAGCAATCCCCTCGGCCCGGAGGCGGCCGATCGTCGTGGCGACGAACGCCGCCTCCTCATGCTCGTCCCAGGCGCGGTACGCGCGGGCCTGCTCCCCCTCGGCATTTTCGGTCCAGAGGGTCTTGCCTTTACGCCCGGCGTTGTTGGCAATGACCGTGGAGGCGATCGCGAGGATTCGTTTCGTGGAGCGGTAGTTTTGCTCGAGACGGATGACCCGCGTGCCGGGGAAGTCGTGCTCGAAGTCCAGGATGTTCCGAAGGCTGGCGCCCCGGAAGCGGTAGATGGACTGATCGTCATCGCCCACGACGCAGAGATTCCGGTGCTCCAGGGTCAGGAGCTGGATCAGCCGGTACTGGACGCGGTTCGTATCCTGGTACTCGTCCACGAGGACGTACTTCCAGAGCCCTCGATACCAGGCGAGGACCTCCGGAACCTTCTCCCACAGGCGCACCGTCAGGAGCAGGAGATCGTCGAAGTCCAGGGCTCCCGCCTGAGCTAATCGCTCCTGATACCGGCGGTAAATGGCCGCGATCCTCTCCTCGCGGGGTCCGCGCGCGAGACGCTCCACCTCGTCCGGAAGCAGCATCTGGTTCTTCGCGTGGCTCAGCCGGTGGACCACCGCCGTCGGCGGCAGCGCCCGCTCGTCCACCCCCTCCTCGCGCAGACACTCCTTCACCAGGTCCAGCCGGTCGTCCTCGTCGTAGATGACGAAGTGGGGCGAGACGCCGAGGTGTCGGATGTGCTCGCGGAGGATCCTGACGCACGCCGAGTGAAAGGTGGAGATGAGCGGGGGGCGAATGCCGGCAGGCAGGAGGAGGTCCTGCACCCGCCGCAGCATCTCCTCGGCCGCCTTGTTGGTAAACGTCACGGCAAGGACGTTTTGCGGATGGACACCCTTGACCCCAAGGAGGTAGGCGATCCGGTGGGCGATGACCCGCGTCTTCCCGCTCCCCGCCCCTGCCAAAACCAAGAGCGGCCCCTCAGTGTGGGTGACGGCCTCCCGCTGAGGCGGGTTCAGATCACGGAGGATTAGGTCGGCGGGCAGACGGGCAGCCAACATGGGACTCTACGATACCACAGCGAGACGGGCGAGACCGGCTACTTGGCGGTGAAAAGCGGGGGGAGCACTCGCCAGTAATAGACGCCCGGGCCAACCTGTTCCAGGCTCCAGCGCTGGGGGTAGACATATCCCGTCGTCGTTTCCGTAACGAAGTACCCAGGAATCTCCACGACCTGCTGTTCGAACTCCCCGGGGAAGCTTCCTGGCCCTGGAATGTACAGCGGGACCACGACCTGCTGTGCGGGAACCTCGATATAACGAATGACAGTGCCGTACAACTGCAGGTCCTGGGCTGTAGGCGGGCGGTTCGGAACAACACCGTAAGCAGCTCTGCCCGGGTACGCGGGCCCGAACCACGGCTCCACCGGATGGGGGCAGCGAAGCCGATCTGTGAAAGGAGGGTCGCAACGCAGGGATGGTGGAGGGGGTGACGGCTTCTTCGCTTGAGCATATGCCGTGATGGGCAAAAGACAAACGAGCAGGATCGCTGAGATGCGCAGTGCCCTCTTCATAACCACCACTCCTCCTGCTCCGCCCTCGCGGCTACTTGGGCTGGAACTGCTGGGGCAGAGTCACCCACTGATAGACGCCGGGGCCTACCTGCTGGAGCGTCACACGCTCTGGATAGATGAACCCCGTCGTCGTTTCCGTGACGACGTAGCCGGGAATCTCTACGACCTGCTTCTGTAACTCCCCGCTGCCTCCGGCCCCCGGCGCGGGAACCTCGATCTCCACCTGCTGCGGCGGCACCTGGAGGTAGCGCACCACGGTCCCGTAGCCCGCGCTGCCCGGGGCCCACGGCCCCGACCACGGCATGCTCGGGTGGGGAGGGCCCGTGGGGCTGGGGGCCTGGGCGGCCGCAAAGTCCGGTACCGCGAGAAGCACAACGATAGCGACAAGCAAGAGAACAAACGCCTTCCGCCTCATACGGCTCTCCTACTCCACCGTCACGCTCTTGGCCAGATTGCGCGGCTGGTCCACATCGCAGCCGCGCCGGACCGCCACGTGGTAGGCGAGGAGCTGAAGGGGAATGACCATCAGGATCGGCGAGAGAAGGTCCACAGCTGGCGGGACGGCAATGACGTGATCCGCCTTGGCGGCAATCTCGCGGTCTCCCGCGTGGGCCACGGCGATCACCTTGCCGTCCCGCGCCCGCACCTCCTCGATGTTTCCGAGCATCCGCTCATAGGTCCCGTCTCGGGGGGTCAGAGCCACCACGGGCATCCCCTCGTCAATCAGCGCGATGGGGCCATGCTTCATCTCCCCGGCCGGGTATCCTTCGGCATGGATGTACGAGAGCTCCTTGAGCTTGAGCGCGCCCTCGAGCGCGATCGGGTAGTGGATGCCGCGCCCGAGGTAGAGGAAGTTCTGGTAGTGGAAGAGCTGACGCGCCAGCTCGGCCACCTGCGCGTCCAGATCCAGCGCGACTTCCATGAGGCGCGGGACCTCGAGGAGGTCCTGCATGCGCTTCCGGCCTTCCTCCGGCGTGAGGACGCCCCGCTGACGCCCGAGGTAGAGCGCCAAGAGATAGCAGGCCGTCATGGTGGCGGCAAAGGTCTTGCTCGAGGCCACGCCGATCTCGGGGCCCGCGTGGGTGTACAGCACCCCGGTGGCCTCGCGGGAGAGCGCGGAGCCCACCACGTTCGTGATGGCCAGGAGCGGCGTCCCCCTGGCCCGCGCGGCCTTCACGGCGCCGAGGGTGTCGGCGGTCTCTCCCGACTGCGACAGAGCCACGACCAGCGTCTCGGGACCGACCACCGCATCGCGATACCGGAACTCAGAGCCCAGGTCCACCTCGCACGGGATCGCCGCGAGGCGCTCGAGCATGAATCGCCCGACGATGGCGGCATGGTAGGACGTCCCGCAGGCGATCAGCACGAGGCGCTGGATTTCCCTCACGGCGGCCGGATCCAGATTCACATCGGGGAGAACCACGTTCCCGCTCTCAGGAACGATCCGGCCGCGGAAGGTGTCCGTCACGGCGCGCGGCTGCTCGTAGATCTCCTTGAGCATGAAGTGGCGATAGCCGCCCTTCTCGGCGAGGATCGGGTCCCAGAGGATCCGGGTCGGCTCGCGCTGCACCGGCTGGTCGGCCAGCGTGGACAGCTCGACCCCATCCCGCCGCACCACGGCAACCTCTCCGTCCTCCAGCACCACCACGTCCCGGGTGTGAGGGAGGAGCGCGGGGATGTCTGAGGCGATGAAGGTCTCGCCGGCTCCCAGCCCCACGACGACCGCGCCCGCCCCGTGCTTGGCGGCCACGAGGCGGTCCGGCGCCTTCACGGAAACGACGCCGATGGCGTAGGAACCCCGGAGTTCACGGAGCGCGCGCTTGACCGCATCCTCGAGGCGTGGCGCCTCCTTCAGGTGGCGCTCGATCAGGTGCGCCAGGACCTCCGTGTCGGTCTCCGACTTGAAGGTATGCCCCTCGGCGGTGAGCCGCTCCTTGATCGGCAGGTAGTTTTCGAGGATCCCGTTGTGAACGACGACGAGGGAGCCGCTGCAGTCGGTGTGCGGATGGGCATTCTCCTCGGAGGGACGGCCGTGGGTGGCCCAGCGCGTGTGGCCGAGGCCCACGCTCCCCTTCACCGGCTGCTCTCTCAGGATCGTCTCGAGCTGCTTGATGCGCCCGGCGCTCCGCCTCACCTCAAGGCCGTCCGCCCCCAAGACGGCCACGCCGGCGGAGTCATACCCCCGATACTCCAGACGCTTGAGCCCTTCCAGGATGATCCCGACGGCGCCCCGCTCCCCGATGTACCCGACGATCCCGCACATTAACGGTCGTCCGCCTTCTGGCGCTGCTTGCGCCGGGTCGCCCAGCCTTCCTTGATCGTCTGCTCGGCGCGACCCAAGGCCAGAGCCCCGGGGGGGACATCCTTGGTAATCGTGGAGCCGGCCCCCACGTAAGCCCCCTCGCCGATCGTGATGGGGGCCACCAGGCTCGTGTTCGTTCCGACGAACGCCCCCTTGCGGATCCGGGTCTCATGCTTCTTCACGCCGTCGTAGTTGCACGTGATGGTGCCGGCGCCGATGTTCACGTCCTCCTCGATGGTCGCGTCCCCCACGTAGGAGAGGTGCGGCACCTTGGAACCCCGGCCGATCCGCGACTTCTTCAGCTCGACAAAGTTGCCGATCTTCGCCCGCGCCCCCACGTGAGAGAGGGGACGGAGGTGAGCAAACGGGCCGAGCGTGGCCTCATCCTCGACGATCGCCTGCGTCAGGACGCAATAGGGCTTGAGCGTCACCCGGTCCCCCAGCCGGCTATCCGAGACGTGACAGCCGAGGCCGATCGAGCACTCGGCGCCGACCATGGTCGCCCCCTCCAATACGATGCCCGGCGCAAGGACGCTGTCGGGCCCGACGCTCACCGTGTCGTCCACATAGGTGGTGGCAGGATCGAGGATGGTGACGCCCTCGGCCATGAGCCGCTCCAGTGTCCGGGTCCGGAGCAGGGCGGCAACGTGGGCAAGCTGCTTCCGGTCGTTGATCCCCAGACACTCCGCGGGATCGTCCGAGAGGAGGGCGTCGATCCGCCGGCCCTCCCGTCTGAGGACGGCGATGACATCGGTCAGGTAGTACTCGCCCTTGGCATTCTCCGCCCCGATCTGCTCGAGGGCGGGCCAGAGATGGCGAGCGTCGAAGGCGTAGATGCTCGAGTTGATCTCCCGGATCTGCTTCTGCTGGGGCGAGGCATCGCGGTCCTCCACGATCGCCGTCACCTGGCCCGCCTCGCGCACGATGCGGCCGTAGCCCGTGGGGTCCTCCACGACGGCCGTGAGGAGCGTCGCGGCCGCGCCGCTCCCCCGGTGCCGATCCACGAGCCGCTTGAGTGTTTCCTCGGAGAGGAGCGGCGTGTCCGCCGGGAGGACCAGCACCGTCCCTCGGCCGTTGCCGCAGGCGCTCCGGGTCTCCTTGAGCGCATGGCCGGTGCCGAGCCGCACCTTCTGCTCAACAAAGTGGACATCGGTAGGGTCGCCCAGCGCGCGCCGCACATCCTCGCTGCCGCGCCCCACCACGACTACGAGCCTGCCGCCGAGGCGCTCCGCGAGGCTCACGGGATATGCGATGAGAGGGCGGCCGCCGATGAGGTGAAGGGCCTTGGGGCGGCGCGACCGCATCCGCGTCCCCTCGCCTGCGGCCAGAATGACCACGGTCAGGTCGGCACCCATTGTGCCTCCAATAATATCACGTTGTTCCCGCTCGCCTACCCTCTCCCCCTGCAGGGGGAGAGGAAAAAGGTGAGGGGGGAAAGGGGTGGGGTGAGGGGGCCAAAGCGCGGTGCAGGTAGGCCAGCAGGCGCTCCATCCTCTCGGGTAATGCCGATCTGAATTCCAGGGCGTTCCCCGTGACCGGATGGGTGAAGCCAAGCACCGCGGCGTGAAG
>JACQCL010000218.1 GCA_016201645.1 Candidatus Rokuibacteriota bacterium | reverse complement strand
GTGGACGGTGAACGCCCCCTGGATCTGGTCCCGTTCAAGGACATCGTGGCGGTGGTCAGCGCGGTGAGGATGGATGACTTCCTCGGCCCGCCGGCCGAAGCGCGAATGAGGGATCTCGCCTGGGTGGGGCCCCGGGCCTGCCGCCACGAAGAGGTGATCGAACGGGCGATGCGGGTTTCTCCCGTTGTGCCGGCCCGATTCGCCACCCTCTTCTCCTCACGGGAAACCATGGCAACGTGGGTCGAAACCCACCACAACGCCATCTCGCGTGCCCTTGATCGGTTCGCGGACCGCGAGGAATGGGCCGTCAAGGGGACGCTGGACAGAAGCAAGGCGGAGGCCCGCTTTGTGGCCGCGGCCCTCGCGCGTCAGGAGGGCGTGCTCTCCGCCTCACCGGGGAGGCGTTACTTCGAAGAGCGGAGGATCCAGGCCGGGATCGGCCAGGAGCTCGACGCCTGGCTGAAGGAGGTGAGCGCCGGGATCGCGAGGGCATTGCTCGACCACGCGGTGGAGTTCCGGGAGCGGGAGATCGTGTCCGGCGGGGCGCCGGACGAAGCGGGCACCAGGATTCTGAATTGGGCCTTCCTGGTCCCGCGGAGTCGCGTGGTCGACTTCAGGGCGCGGATCCAGCGGATCAATGCCGAGCACGCCGAACACGGGCTGGTCCTCGACCTCTCCGGACCCTGGCCTCCGTACAGCTTCTGCCCGTCCCTCGAACCTGAGCCCGCGGCATGACCCGCCTTGTCTACGGGATCGTCTTCTCCCAGTCCCGAGCAAGCGGCTCCGGCCATCCGCCGCCGGGACTCCCTCCGGGAGTCGGGGGCGCCCCCGTCAGGCTGATCGAAGAGGGGGGTCTGGGCGCGGCCGTCTCGTGGATCGAGCCGCCTGACCTGACTCCGAACATCGCGCGGGTTCTGTCTTATGCGAAGGTGGTCGAGGCCCTCCACGCCGGCCAGGCGGTCCTGCCGATGCGCTACGGGTGCTTGTTCGAGGAGGAGCCCCAGGTGGTCGAGCTGCTTCGCCTTCACGGCAAGGAATACGCCGCCCTCCTCCGGGGGCTGGACGGCTGCGTGGAGATGGGGGTGCGCGTCCTGCTCCCCACCGAATCGTCCTTCCCCTGTCCCCCCTTCGGTCCGGAGACCGGGGGCGCGTCGGGCCGCGCCTACCTGGCGGTCCGAGCGGCGCGCTATGCGCGAGAGGAACAAGTCGCGCGCGCCCTGACCGCGGTGGTCGAGCGACTGCGCGGTGCGCTGGACGGGCTCGCCGAGAGAATCGAGGCCGACCCCGGCGCCAGGGCGGACCGGGGCCTTTCCTCGCTCTATTTTCTGGTGAAGCGGGAAGCGGTGGACTCGTTCCGCCGGGCGTTCAGGCGGATCAGCCGTACGGAACCGGCGCGGCTCCTGCTGAGCGGCCCGTGGCCCCCCTACAACTTCGCTGCGCCGGAGCGACCGGGGGATGGACATGGTTGATCGTCGGGGATCCCGCGCGGCGACGGGGCATGGCGCCGGGGAGGCCGAGCGGTACGAGAAGCTCTATGCGATGTTGCTGGACGCCATTCCCTCCTCGGTGCTCCTGATCGACGCGCAGTTGCACGTGGTGTCGGCCAACCGAAACTTCCTGGAGAAAGCCCGGCTGACCGAGTCGGACACCCTCGGTCAGCGGATCGACGCGGTCTTTCCTCCCCTGATCCTCGACCACATGGATCTCGCGCGGCGTGTCCGGAAGGCCTTCGAGCTCAACGAGCCGACGCGGGGCGAGCGGATGACCTACCGCGCGCCGGGATTGACCACGCGCGTCTACTACTACAGCCTCATTCCCTTCGCCTGGCGGGGCACCGTCGAGCACGTGATGCTCTTGCTCGAGGACGTGACCGAGCAGATGCGCCTGGGCGAAGAGGCCCGGCGGGCCGAGCGGCACGTGGCCAGCGTCGTCGAAAGCGCCAGCGACCTCGTCCTCTCCACCGACGTCGACGGGCGGATCCTGACCTGGAACGCGGCGGCCGAGCGGGTGTCCGGTTATACCCGCGACGAGGTCCGGGGCCGCCTGTTCTCCGAGCAATGCTCCGCGCCGCACCGGGCCCTCGTGCAACAGGAGTTCGCGCGGGCCAGGAGCGGGAGAGAATTCGGGACGGCCGAATGGGACCTGGTCACGAAACCGGGGGCGCTCGTGCCCGTCGCCTGGGTCGGATCCGCAATGAAAGACGACCTCGGCCGGGTGGTGGCGATCGTGGTCGTGGGCCGGGATCTCACGGAGCGGCGCAAATTGGAGGCGCAGTTGCTTCAAAGTCAGAAGCTGGCCGCGCTGGGGGTCCTGGCCGGAGGGATCGCCCATGAGATCCGGAACCCCCTGGCCATCAGCTCGTCGGCCGCCCAGTTTCTCTTGGAGGATCCCGACGCCCCTGAGTTTCGAAGGGAGTGCGCGGCGCAGGTCCAGGCGGGGATCCGGCGGGCCTCGGTCATCATCGAGAACCTCCTGCGGTTTGCCCGCCCGGGAGCCCGGACCGACGTAGAGCCGCTGGACCTCGCGTCAGTGGTCCGGGACGCGGCCGCGCTGGTGGTCAACCAGGCCAAAATCCAACAGATCAACATGGTGGTGGAACTGCCCCCCGATCCCGTGCGCGTCAGCGGGGTGCTCAGCGTGCTTCAGCAGGTGTTCATGAACCTCCTCTTGAATGCCGTGGACGCCATGCCGGCGGGAGGTGTGTTGCGCGTTGGCGTGGCGCGGGCGGGCATCGAGGGGCAGGTTCGGATCACCGATACGGGCCACGGCATTCCTGCCGGAGAGATGGACAAGGTCTTCGATCCGTTCTACACGACGCGGCCGGTGGGCCAAGGGACAGGGTTGGGGCTGTCCATCTGTTATTCCATCGTCAAACAGCATTTTGGGGCGATCGAGGTGGAGAGCGTCGAAGGCCAGGGCTCCACGTTCACCGTCAGGCTGCCCCTCCTGTGACGGTCGAGAACGCGATGATCAGGAGCGACGCGGCCGTTCTCATCGTCGATGACGAGCCGGGCATGTGCTGGGCGCTGGGTCACATCCTGAAAGGGAGCGGGATCGTCTCAGTCACGGCGACCAGCGGCCAGGAAGCGCTCCGTTTGGCAGAGCGGCAGCGCTTCCGTCTGGCCTTCGTCGACGCCAAGCTCCCCGACGCCGAGGGGCTCGAGCTGGCCCGGCGAATGCGGGAGGCGGACCCCGGGATCCGCATCGTGCTGGTCTCGGGCTACTTCTACGGCGACGACCCCGAGGTGCTGCAGGCGACGGCGGCGGGAGTCATCAACGGCTTCGTGAGCAAACCCTTCCTGCACGACGAAGTTCGAACGATTGCCCGGGCGGCGCTCGCGCCGTAGCGGAACGTCTTCAGCGGATCAGCGCCCCCAGCTCATGGGGCGCGCTCCATAGCGCCGGCGCCCAGGGGGGTGCCGGCGCGGGTCCAATCACCGACCGCGGTTCCGCAACTTCTCAAAAACACAGCGCGGGGAGACGAGGGAGATCCTCTCGCGGCTGTGGCATGGGCCTCGCAACGGAGAAAGGCCGGCGTGTCCTGGTGAAGCCGGCGAAGCCGGTCAAAGGCAAGCCCCACTCATCACACGAGGAGGTGAGAAATCATGGCGAAGGTGCAGAAGTCGACGGACTCGTCCAGCCTGGCGGAAGTGGTGGACCGCATCCTGGACAAGGGCATCGTGATCGATGCCTGGGTGAAAGTGTCTCTGGTCGGGATCGAGCTGCTCTCGGTCGAGGCCCGGGTAGTGATCGCGTCGGTTGAGACCTATCTCAAGT